>USKN01000191.1 GCA_900555295.1 uncultured Eubacteriales bacterium | reverse complement strand
AAATAATATGGTATAATTTGTGAGGTTTAAAAATAATATCTTTAAGTTCGGTGCGAGACACCGTCAAGATGTTAATGATTAAAAGTTTATACATTTTGCAAATATTTCGCATAAAATCATTTAAGTCTTGCCTTGTCTTGTAATCGGCAAGGCTTTTATTTTTACCTATTTATAATATTTATTGGGGAGAGAAAATTATGACCAAAGAAAAAAATCAGGAAGCAATTTATGACGCTCGTTCTCTTGGAGCAGGCAAAATGTTTGTTCTCGGAGTACAGCATATGTTCGCTATGTTCGGCGCAACAGTTCTTGTACCGCTTATAACGGGCTTGAGTGTTTCGTCAACATTATTGTTTGCAGGTATAGGCACACTTTTGTTCCACTTGCTCACAAAAAGAAAAGTACCCGCATTTTTGGGCTCGTCTTTTGCATTTCTCGGCGGATATGCGGCAATTAAACAACTTTGCGAAACAAATAATATAGAACATTTTTCGGCATATGCCGGTATAGGCGTTGCGTGTGCGGGACTTTTGTACGCACTTCTTTCAATACTTTTTAAACTGTTTGGCGCAAAACGCGTTATGCGTTATTTTCCGCCTATCGTAACAGGCCCTATTATTATGTCGATAGGTCTTATTCTTTCGGCAACGGCAATTAAAAGCTGCGAAGCAAATTGGCTTATAGCACTTGTAGCAATCGCCGTTATAATTGTATGCAACATTTGGGGTAAAGGAATGGTAAAAATTATTCCTATTCTTTTGGGCGTAATCGCATCGTACTTATTTGCAGCAGTTACAAAAAATGTTGATTTTACAACGGTAAAAGAAGCCGCTTGGATTGGACTTCCCATTGTATACAAAGACACAGCATTTTCGCTTATAGGCAAAGGCGACGCGTCGGTTATTATAACATCTATTATTACCATTATGCCTATTGCCATTGCAACAATAATAGAACACATAGGCGATATTTCGGCAATAAGCTCAACGGTAAACAGAAATTACATTGCAGACCCCGGTCTTCACAGAACTCTTTTGGGTGACGGCCTTGCAACATCGCTTGCGGCGCTTTTCGGTGCTCCCGCGAACACAACATACGGTGAAAACACAGGTGTTCTTGCACTTTCAAAAGTATATGACCCCCGTGTTATAAGAATTGCGGCGATTTTGGCAATACTTTTCTCGTTCTCACCCAAATTTGCGGCTCTTATAAACTCTATGCCCACAGCAACCGTAGGCGGTGTATCGCTTGTGCTTTACGGTATGATTTCGGCAGTAGGTGTAAGAAACGTTGTTGAAAACCAAGTTGATTTTACAAAGAGCAGAAACGTTATAATTGCGGCTTTAATATTGGTAATTTCAATCGGTATTAACTATTCCGACCTCGGTGCGGTATCGTTTAGCATTGCAGGCGTTACAATCAGCCTTTCGGGTCTTGCGGTTGCGGCAATTGTTGGTATTATTCTCAATGCAGTACTTCCCGGTAAAGACTATGAGTTCGGTTCCAATCTTAAAGGTGATACTGCGGTTAACTTTGAAGTATAATTAATTTTAGGAACGGTGACTATGGTATGAAGCTTAAATGTCAAATACTCGACGCGTCCGGTATGGGGCGTACACTTGTAAGAATTGCCCACGAAATAACGGAGCGCAACGAAAATTGTGATAATTTATGCATAATAGGTATTAAAACACGCGGTATACCTATGGCACAGCGCCTTTCAAAAAAAATTGATGATATTACGGGTACAAAAGTGCCTACGGGGATAATAGATATATCATTATACCGTGACGATTTATCGGCACTTAACACAAACCCCACTATAAACGAAACAGATATACCGTTTGATATAAACGGAAAAACAGTTATTCTTGCCGACGATGTAATTTATACGGGCAGAACCGTAAGAGCGGCGCTTGACGCGGTAATGCAAAAAGGAAGACCGTCCAACATTCAGCTTGCGGTAATGATAGACAGAGGACACAGAGAACTTCCGATACGTGCGGATTATGTGGGCAAAAACATTCCCACGTCAAAAAGCGAGGTAATAAGCGTAAACTTTACCGAAACCGACGGACGTGATAATATTGAAATATACAGCAGGAGGTAATTTTAAATGCTTAAAGGAATAAGTCATATTATATCGCCCGAACTTTTAAAAATACTTATGGAAATGGGACACGGCGATGAAATAGTAATATCCGACGGTAACTTTCCCGGTGCGTCAACCGCCAAAAACCTTGTGCGCCTTGACGGACACGGAGTTGTGGAAGTGCTTGACGCAATATTAAAACTTATGCCGCTCGACAGTTATGTAGACTGCCCCGTTGTGCTTATGAAAACACAGCCGCAGGATAATTACATTCCCGAAATATGGGGTGAAATTAAAAAAACGGTAGAAAAGTACGAACCCGGAAAACAAATAGAAAACATAGACCGTTTTGATTATTACGACAGAGCAAAACAGGCATACGCAGTTGTACAAACGGGCGAAACAGCCGTATATGCCAATGTATTGCTGAAAAAAGGCGTATGTAAATAAATTTATTACTTTCGTCTTATATTAACTCCTATAATACCCCCGAGCATACCTATGAGTATGTAAAGGGGTATTTTTTTAAATATTTCGGAAAAATTCAAACTGCTTTCATATGCGGTAAGCCCTATAACAAGAAGCATTAAAAAATCCCACAAAGCCGCCGCAACACCCGTAAGCCACCCTTTTGTTTTTATTTTTACCGATGCAAGCATCCCTGCCAAAAGTGCGCCCGAAACGGTTGCAAGCAGCGCTATGACTCCTATGTATTTCTCGCTTAATTGTGTGTACGTAATTATAACCGCAAAAACCGATAAAATTATAACAGAAAAAAGCAGTCCCATTAATGCCGATTTAAACGAAGTAACGGTAATATTTTTTATTCCGCTGTCAATTTCAAATGAATTTTGAAACATAAAAAAACCTCCAAATCAATTATTTTTTATAAATAATTATTCGAAGGTTTAATTATATATTACATTTTTATTCTTCTGCAGGCTTTAAAACTTCTTTAACAGCCCAACGAGCAACTTTTACGTAGGATTTGTCGTTTAAAAGACCTGTTTCCAATACAAGCTCGTCATCTTTAATATTTTCAATCTTGCCTATTATGCCACCTATTGTAACGATTTTATCGCCCTTAATTAATCCTGCGAGCATTTCCTTTGTAAGTTTTTCTCTTTTCTTTTGCGGTCTGATAATCATAAAATACATAATACCAAAAAGTACAACCATCATAACCACAAATTGTATCATACCGCCTGCGCCGGCAGCCTGTGTTGCGTTCATTATAAATCCCTCCTGTGTTTTTTACATTATAATAAATATTATACATAAAATGCCAACATAAATCAAGTGTTTTTTTGTATTTTTTAAAATTTTATAATTTTTTAATGGTTTTGTTACAAAATAAGTATTTGACAGGTGC
>USKN01000190.1 GCA_900555295.1 uncultured Eubacteriales bacterium | reverse complement strand
CCTAAAAGAGGGAGTAGAAAAACGCTTTCGTTTTGCTACTCCCTCTTTATTTAAAAACAATAAAATTTATTTACGTTTAATATTGCCGAATTTGTTTTTTACATCATTGAGATACTGCTGATATTTTTTTGACTTTAATTTGGGGAATGCCGTTAAAATACGTTTATATTTAGCCGAAAAGCCTTTTAATGCCTCGTCGTACCGTTCTTTTGTTTCTTTGTATTTTTCTTTGGTTTCTTCTATCTTTTCACGTGCCGCCAAAATTTTGTCTTTGTTGTTTTCTTCAAATTTTTCTTTCGACTCTTCTATTTTTTCTTTTGTTTCCTCAAGTTTTTCACGCGCTTCAAGCGTGTTTTCGGCTACCGCCTCGCCTATTTTGCAGGAGTTTTTCTCCAATGCGTCCGAAAGAGCTTTAAGCCGTTTCATATCCCTGTTAAATCCAAGTACTCGGTTGGTTGTGTATACAATATCGGCAAGCATTATTATTCCAAACACCGCCTCAAGCACAACCCCCAACACAAACGGCACAATATTTATAAGCATATCGGTAAGCGGAAAAAGCACCTTTACCGCAAAAACGCACACAACGCCCCACACTATGCTAAACTCAAGGCATATATAGCCGTTTAAATTAAACTTCATATCGGAATAGTCCCACCAACGCTGACCAAACAATTTTTCGAGCACATAACCCGTTATATATTCCAAAAGCGATGTAAGTATTGCCGAACCTAAAAACAGCCATATCCACGTATGCGCAAGCGGTTTTAGCATTAAGTACACTATTGCAACGCCAAATCCGTATATGGGGCACACAGGTCCGCTTAAAAAACCTCTGTTTACAAACTTGCCGTGTACGCACGCCGCAAACGCAACTTCCAAAATCCAGCCTATAAGAGAATATATAAGTATAAACCATATAACATCATACATATTTTTTTCCTCCCGTATTTTTACTGCCTTTTGGCGCGCGGTATAAACAAGTTGGCAAACTTGTTTTTACCTCTCGATTTTACGTAAAAATAACCTATAACGCTAAACACAACCGCACCTATAAAGTTTACAAACAAATCTTTCATTGTATCTTTAAGTCCTATATCAAGATATCCGTCTATAGGCAGTGTTTCGCCGTTTACAACGGTTTGGGTTATGTTGTTTACAACAACGGGTTTATTTAAATTAAGCAAGTTAAGTTTTATCGACGATATACAGTTTATTACGGTATCTTTTTGCATATCGGTTTTAAACAAAATATCGCTTGTAAATTCAAAAAATTCCCAAAGAGTGCCAACCGTCATTGAAAAGCAAAACGCAACAATCGATAAAAACAAAGGCGACAAATTAAATTTATCATTAGGCTGGTTGGTATTTAAAATATCAACCATACCAAATCCTATCGCCGCCGAAATAAAGCCGTTTATTGTGTGCAGCATTGTATCCCAATACGGTATTTTGAGATAATAGTTTTGCATTTCGCCCAAAATATTAGCGGCAAAAATAAACAAAAGTATTATAATTTCGAGCATATTGGGCAAAACAATGCCAAAATTGTTTGATATAAACGACGGTACCATAAACAAAATAAGCGACAGCGTGCATACAAACAAATTTTCGTAATTTCCGCGTATACACGACAAAACCATTGCCGCAATAACTATTGTACGCAGTATAAGATACACCGCAAATGTCATTTTATGTTCTTTTATATAAACTCTTGTATCGGCAAGTTTTTGCCCGAATTTTTTTGCCACTTTTATCTCCCCCCGTATTTCAAACATACATTGTTTTAATATGAGGCGGTGTACAAATAATTACACCGCCGCTGAATATGTTATGTTATTTTATTTTTACTGCAATTTATGCATTTCTGTATATAATATCGTCCCTGCCCGGTCCGTTTGAAATTATTGTTATGGGATATCCTATTTGCTTTTCGGCAAACTCTATATACTTGCGGCAGTTTTCGGGCAAATCTTCGTATTTGCGTATGCCGCGTATATCCTGCTTCCATCCGTCCAATACTTCCAAAACGGGTTTTGCAATATTAAGCTTGTCCGTTGTGGGGAACTCTTTTGTTACCGTACCGTTTATATCGTAACCCACGCATACGGGGATTTTATCAAGATACCCGAGTACATCAAGTACCGTAAACGCAACGTCCGTTGTGCCTTGTACCATACAGCCGTAACGTGTTGCCACACAGTCAAACCAACCCATTCTGCGCGGTCTGCCCGTTGTTGCGCCGTACTCTCCGCCGTCACCGCCGCGGCGTCTTAATTCGTCTGCCTCTTCGCCGAATATTTCGGATACAAACGCACCTGCGCCAACAGCCGACGAATAAGCTTTTACAACAGTTATAATCTGCTTAATTTCATACGGCGGAATACAAGCGCCGCAAGCGCCGTAACCTGCAATTGTGGGTGATGATGTTGTAAACGGATATATACCAAAATCGGGGTCTTTAAGCGAGCCGAGCTGACCCTCCAAAAGTATATTTTTACCCTCTTTAATTGCATTGTGCATAAATTCAACCGAGTTTACAACATACGGTTTTACCATTTCACGGTACCCTTTAAGCGTTTCAAACAATTCGGTTGCGTCTATAAGCGGTTTATGGTAAACGTGTTCCAAAATAAGGTTTTTAATTTCAAGCACGTTTTTTACTTTTTCAAAAAGCTTATCGTCATCTTGCAAAAGCTCCCACACCTGAAAACCTATTTTTGCGTATTTATCCGAATAAAACGGCGCAATACCCGACTTTGTTGAGCCGAATTTTCTGTCCGACAAACGTTCTTCCTCGTATGTATCAAATAAAATATGGTAAGGCATAAGCACCTGTGCTCTTTCGCTTATAACAAGGTTTGGCTTGGGTACACCGCGCTGTGCAACGGAGTTATACTCCTTAAACAGCTCCGGAATATCAAGCGCAACGCCGTTGCCTATCATATTTGTAACGTTTTTGTTAAACGAACCCGACGGAAGCAAATGCAATGCAAACTTTCCGTATTCGTTTACTATAGTATGCCCTGCGTTTGCGCCGCCCTGAAATCTTACAACTATATCGGCGTCTTTTGCCAGCATATCGGTTATTTTGCCTTTGCCCTCGTCGCCCCAATTGGCGCCCACTACTGCTTTAACCATAATTAAACACTCCTAATATTAACATTAAAATACTACATTAAATAACAGTATAATTCTACCACATAATTCGCCCGTTGTCAACCGAACGGGCAGCTAAAAAATACGCTGTTTTTATTCATAATGTCCGCGGCAAGATACAATATATATTATATTATTTTCTTCATAATACACAATTCTGTTTGTATCATCAATACGTCTGCTCCACAGCCCTCTTAAATTCTCTTTTAACGGCTCGGGCTTACCCACCCCGTCAAATAAATTTCTTTGCATAGGCAAGAGGGAGTTGAACACGCATTGCCCGACACCGGATGTTTTTCACAATCT
>USKN01000189.1 GCA_900555295.1 uncultured Eubacteriales bacterium | reverse complement strand
TTATTATACCATAAGTGCAAGCCGCAATCGGCTTGTTTCACACCGGTTCAATAAACACTTTCGGATTTTAAGCCAAGGCTTAAAATATACTTCTTTATGTGTTTATTATACCATAAATCTCGCTAAAAGTCCACATATGTCAATAAAAAGTATTCATATTTTCATCATAAAGCAATATCCCGGTCTTGCTGTGATTTTTCTTAAAACCGTGTATTTCTTTTAATATCTCATCATCCGTCAAATCTGATGAAAGCAGTATTTGTGAGCTTTTAGAGTCGTTTTCTTCATTTTGAATCGCCTTTTGGTTTTCACACAGAAATCGGTCTATTCGATCCATTAAGAAGTAACCGAAAGCGAAAAAGGCAAGAACAGCTGCCGTCAGCAATACATATTTCAAAATGATTCACCTCTTTTTTTAGATACGGAAACATTTTTGCAGCTCTTTATATTCTCCCAAAACCATAAGTGTTACGTTTTCGCTGATAGTCGTATCCGAAGATATTGCCATATCAATATTTCCGTTATGTTTAATCGCCAAAACATTAATATTATATTTTCGGCGGATATCTATATCGCCTATTGTTTTTCCAATCCACTGTTTGGGTGCTTCAACCTCAAAGATAGCGTGGGAATCGTCAATTTCTATATAATCACGAATATGATCCGCAGTATATCGAATAGCAGCCCATTTTGCAATTTGTTTTTCGGGATAAACCACTCCGTCCGCTCCGTTCCGCAAGAGAAACTTTTCCTGCACATCCCGTTCCGCTCTTGAAATAACTTTTTTTGCTCCGAGTTCTTTAAGTAAAGAGGTTGTTTCAAGTGAATTTTGAAAATCCCCTCCGATTGTAACAATGCAAACATCATAATTTCCTATTCCGAGAGATTTCAAAAAATCCGCATTTGTACTGTCACCGATTTGGGCATTGGTTACAAACGGCAGCACGCTGTTGATTCGTTCTTCATTGAAATCCACCGCCATAACCTCGTGTCCCAATTTGTTAAGTTGCAATGCAACATGCTTTCCGAATCTTCCGATACCTATTAACAAAATATTTTTCATAATTCAAAAACTCCTTTTTATCCGACCGTTATTTTTTCAAGCGGCAGTTTTGCTCCGCCTTGATTTTTGCTTGAGATTGCCGCATATACTAGTGTCAAACCGCCAACTCTCCCAAGGTACATTAAAAGTATAAGAATAATTTGCGATGCGATACCGAGCTTTGGCGTAATTCCAAGCGTGAGTCCCACAGTTCCGATTGCCGATGCGGTTTCATAAATGCAATCGGACAATGGAAGGTTTTCAAGTACGCTTATCGCAACTCCGCCGACAAAGAAAAGTGAAAAATAAATTGTTGCGATTGCCAAAGCATTTCGTATAATTGTATTGTCAATTCGCCTGCCGCAAACGCAAATTTCTTCTTTCCTTTTAACCACTGACACAGCGCTTAATATAATAACCGCAAAGGTTGTGGTTTTCATACCGCCGGCAGTGGAACCGGGTGAGCCGCCAATCAGCATAAGCAATGTCATAATTGCTTTTGAGGCGCCTGTCATTGCGTTAAGGTCAGCAGTATTAAATCCGGCAGTCCTTGTTGTCACAGACTGAAACAAAGATGCAAAGATTCTTTTCCCAACCGGCATACCGCCAAAATCACAAAAGAAAAAGAAAACGGCAGGTATTGCAATTAAAAGCGCCGAAGTGAACAGAACAATCTTGCTTTGCATTTGATAACGCCTGAAATGATGTTTGTGCAGGCAAATATCGTCCCACGTAAGAAACCCGATACCTCCGACTATAATCAAAAGCATAATTGGAATGTTCACAGAAGGATTTCCAATATATTCGGTAAGAGAAGGATATGTATGTGCGCCTGTTCCCAAAATGTCAAATCCGGCATTGCAAAAAGCCGATACGGAATGAAACACAGCCTTCCATATTCCACTTGCTCCGTATTCGCCGCAAAACGACGGGAGCATACATAATGCACCGATTAATTCTATTAAAAGCGTACCTCTCAAGACAAACCTTGTCAGACGGACTATTCCGCCGAGCCTTGGCGCTGAAATAGCGTCCTGCATTGTGCTGCGCTGCATAAGTGATATTTTTCTGCCCGCAAGCATTGCAAATGACACCGCCGCCGTTACAACTCCTAGTCCTCCTATCTGTATAAGCAGCAAAATCACTGCCTGCCCAAACGGCGACCAATAGCTGCCGGTATCCAGCACAACCAGACCGGTTACACAAACGGCAGAGGTTGATGTAAATATCGCACTGTGAAACGGTGTTACTATGCCTGCCGCAGACGATATCGGCAACATTAATATAAGCGCCCCAAAGAGAATCACACCGGCAAAGCTCAGTATAATAATTTGAAAGGACGAAAGATGTCGCCTGAAATGTATTTTCTCTATCATAGGATAAGCCCCCTCCAACTTGCTTTTATTTATTATAACATATGGCATATAAAAATGGAATAATAAGTTGCAACGAGGCATTAAGATTGTATAAAGATAATGTTAATACACATATAAATAAAAAAAGCGGCTCGTTGCTGTTAAATTCGACAGTCTGATGGTATGCCTAAATTGAGCACACCCTTTTCCGGTGATATAAGTCGGGATAAATGTCATAGATTAAACTGTTTCCTCATTTCTACATCCATGGTTGCTTTTTTGCATACTCCCAAGTATCGCAAAGGCGAATATTATTTTTCTCAATAAGTATATCATTACTGAACCCAAGAATATAGAGTAAGCAAATCTGGCATATAATTTCTATTGGGGACAACCATAACGCTGAAAGGCCGAATCATATCTTTGCTAAACAGGTAGTTTAAAATTGTCATCTTAAAAAATCGCGTTTTTGCATATTTTATATCAAATAAATTTTGCGTTTTTGAGATATGCTTATGTTAAAAAGAAAAATATATAATAAGTTACTGATCTCATTATTATTGCTATAAACACACCTGTACCTTCCTTATCGAGGAAAGTGCAGGTGTGTTTTATCATATTTATTTGCCGTTTTGATTTGTGTCGTAAATTTCGAGTCATACACTGTGTTTTTCGTTTCAAATACCGAAACTTATTATTTATGGGAAGGCTGGGTGCACCCAAAATCATACCTTTGACACGAAAAGTCCAACTGTTGACACGAAAGGGTAAACAATTGACACGAAAGGTCAGGGTCAAAATTTACGGTTTCATTTTTTGATTGAAACGGATATTTTCGGGCAATTTCGGCATAAAAAATGTGCTACCGATAAGGAGAAAACATTATCGCACAGCAGCACTT
Organism: uncultured Eubacteriales bacterium; assembly: GCA_900555295.1. Lineage (GTDB taxonomy): Bacteria > Bacillota > Clostridia > UMGS1810 > UMGS1810 > UMGS1810. Next base: position 171 of record USKN01000189.1, on the reverse strand, counting down.
TTACACGATGTATTCAGAAAACCGCACGGGTGAAAGGTTTATTTGAAACCGAAATAAAAGCTAAAAACCTCAAGGTTTCTATCAACCTTGAGGTTCTCATTTGGCACGCCGTAAGGGATTCGAACCCCCGACCTTCTGGTCCGTAGCCAGACGCTCTATCCAGCTGAGCTA
>USKN01000188.1 GCA_900555295.1 uncultured Eubacteriales bacterium | reverse complement strand
GGACTTTATTTTATTTAAAAATTAAGTATTAAACTATACATAAAGCAGAGGTGAGAATAAATGGACGCAGGAGGTAAGCGAAGCTTGGATTATTACGCGATTTACGCGCATTGGGTATGTGTACCGTTCCTTTTGCGCACATTTATATGTATATAACTCACAGGCTTCCTCCTATGCAAAAAATGTTAAACTGTTATAGGTTTAGCTTTATTTTGCCTAAAGTATAATTTTTAAGGAGGATTTTTTATGGAAAACAATACTGTAAATCAGGAAAATGCAATTAATCTGCTTTGTACAAGACAATATGCAAAACTTAAAGAATTGCTTGAAGGGTTAAACCCGGCAGATATTGCAACTTTATTTGAAGATTTAAAAGCAAACGAAATTATTTTACTGTTTAGATTATTGCCGAAAGATTTGGCGGCAGAAACATTTGTTGAAATGGAACCCGAGCATCAGCAGGCTTTGATTGATGATTTTAACGACAGCGAGCTTAAAGAGGTTGTGGACGAACTTTATATTGATGATGCCGTTGACCTTATAGAAGAAATGCCGGCAAACGTTGTTAAAAGAATTTTACGTTCGGCAGACCCCGCAACAAGACGCACAATAAATACATTGCTTAAATACCCCGACGACAGTGCCGGAAGTATTATGACAACGGAGTTTGTTCAGCTTAAAAAACATATGACTGTTAACGACGCAATAAAACGTATAAGACGTACGGGCGTTGATAAAGAAACAATTTACACCTGCTATGTAACCGAAGATAACGGTAAACTGATAGGTTTGGTGTCTGTTAAAACATTGCTTTTGGCAGATGAAAACGATATTATAGGCGATATTATGGAAACAAACGTAATATACGTCAATACGTTGGACGACCAGGAAGATGTAGCAAACGATTTTGATAAATACCATTTTATGGCATTGCCTGTTGTTGATGACGAGCGCCGCCTTGTAGGTATAGTAACATTCGATGACGCTATTGATGTCCTCCAGGACGAGGCAACCGAGGATATAGAAAAAATGGCGGCAATTGTACCTACCGATAAGCCGTATATGAGAACGGGTGTTTTTGAAACGTTTAAAAAACGTATTCCATGGCTTTTGCTTCTTATGGTTTCGGCTACATTTACGGGAATAATTATCACAAATTACGAAAATAAGCTTGCATCGGTTATGGTTTTAACCGCTTTTATTCCTATGCTTATGGATACGGCGGGTAACTCGGGCAGTCAGTCGTCGGTAACTGTAATACGTTCACTGTCGCTTAATGAAATAGAGTTTTCGGATATTTTTAAAATAATATGGAAAGAAATGAGAGTTGCTGTTTTGTGCGGTTTGGTGCTTGCCGCTGCAAGCTGTGCAAAAGTAATGCTTATTGACAGAGTAAGTTTTGCCGTGGCACTTGTTGTATCGGTTACATTATTAATAACGGTATTTGTTGCCAAGCTTGTGGGTTGTACGCTGCCTCTTGCGGCAAAAAAAATAGGATTTGACCCTGCAGTTATGGCAAGCCCGTTTATAACCACTATAGTTGACGCACTTTCACTTCTTGTGTATTTTAATGTGGCAACAATAATTTTGCACATTTAACCTGATGTTAGCTATCTAAACCGATCTTAATCGGATTGCTGACATTATGTTAACCAAAAGGGAGATTTATTTATGGAAAGTATAGCTGCGCTTGTAACATCGCAGGTGTTTATAATGCTTATTTTAATTGCCGTTGGTTATTTGCTGGCACGTTTTAAAGTAGTTGGCGTTATAGGCGCAAAGGAAATGTCGGATATATTGCTTACCATTGTTACGCCATGCGTAATGATAAAAGCATACCAAATAGAATTTAACAGAGAAATATTCAGTGATATTATATGGGCGTTTATATTGAGCATAATTATACATATAGCGGCTATTTTAACAGCTCATATATGTTTTATAAGGCAAAAAAATATAGAAAAGAAAAAAATAAAAATGTTTACGTCGGTATATTCAAATTGCGGATTTATGGGTATCCCGCTTTTGGAGGCAACACTTGGCGAAAAGGGTGTATTAATAGGTTCGGCATATCTTGCAGTATTTAACCTTATTGCCTGGACGCACGGTATTTGTATGTACTCGGGTAATCTTAAAAGCCTGTCTGTAAAACAGCTTGCAAAAAATCCCGGTGTAATAGGTGTTATTTTGGCTCTTTTGCTTTTTTTTACACAATACAAATTGCCGATGCCCGTATATCAGTCGGTAAATTATATTGCAATGCTTAATACACCGCTTGCAATGATTTTGCTGGGCTGTTATCTTGAACGCACCGATTTAAAAAATGCTTTTAAAAACAAAGACATCTACAGTGTATCGTTTGTAAGACTGATACTGATACCCTGCTTTGCCGTTGTACTTTTTAAACTGTTCGGTACAACGGAATTTGTTGCGTCATCGCTTATTATGTCGGCGGCTTGTCCCGCGGCGGCAATAGGAGCTTTGTTTGCGGCAAAAAATAATATGGATACAAGCCTTCCATCACAAATTGTATCTGTTACAACGCTTATTTCTATGGTAACATTGCCTTTAATGTCATACTTTGTAAGCGTTGTGTATTAAACATTACAGGCAAAGGGGGCGGTTTAATGGATTATGTAAAAATTCTTCATATGTCCGATTTGCATTTTGGTTGTAAATTAAACGGACTTTCCAACGATAAGGCGCAAATAAGGCGCAGTGAAATAAGACAAAGTTTTTTAAACTGTGTTTCGCTTCATTGCGATGCCGATATTGTTTTAATTGCCGGTGATATATTCGACAGACCCGAATATGACGTTGAGTCGGTTAATTTTTTGGTTTCGGTTTTTGAAAAATACAAAGATATACGTTTTTTTATTGTATGCGGCAATCACGACCCTTACAACAGTCCCGTATACACGCAGTTAATGGGCGTTTTACCCGAAAATGCATATGTTTTTCCGCCCTTTGCCGATTGTGTTTCGATTGACGATAAAAAAGTTAAAATATACGGCATAAGTTTTGAAAACGAACATGAAACGAAAAGTCTTATTAAAAATATAAAATGCAATCCCGATGACGGTTATATAAATATACTGGTAATACACGGTGATACCGAAAATGAGACAAGCATATATAATCCGATAAACAAAAGTGACATTATAAGCAGTAATTTTGATTATATAGCGCTTGGACACATACATAAATTCAGCGGAATTAACAGAGCGGGCGGTGTAACTTATGCATACAGCGGAACGCACGAAAGCCACGGGGCGGATGAGGACGGCAGTTTGGGATGCATATACGGTAACATAGGAAAAGGCTATTGTGATTTGGAATTTGACTGTACCTGTATGCGTACATATAAAAAAATAACCGTAGATATTTCAAATGCCAAAACGATAGAAGATGTAAAAAATTTGATTGACAGCTCCGTAAATCCAAACGACTTATTTACAATATAGCTTACA
>USKN01000187.1 GCA_900555295.1 uncultured Eubacteriales bacterium | reverse complement strand
TTTTTATCTTCCCCCAGTAGAACTGGGGGTTTATTCCCACGTCTAAAGACACCAAGTAAAATCGACAAGATTCTGTCGAACCTTGTCGATTTTTGGGTGCAGGGGGCGGATTTGAACCACCGACCTCCGGGTTATGAGCCCGACGAGCTACCGGACTGCTCTACCCTGCGATATTTAATTTTACACGGTGCGGCACTTAAATGGTGCCGGAGACCGGAATCGAACCGGTACGAAGGGTTAGCTTCGCAGGATTTTAAGTCCTGTGCGTCTGCCTGTTCCGCCACTCCGGCGTACTGACCGTGCTTATATATAATAGCACTTACGGCAGAAAATGTCAAGTGTTTTTTTAAAATTTTTTATAATTTTTAATTTTTTTAAAAACTCAACTTGTTAAAGACTTTAATTTTTGTTCGATTATTTATATTATACTCAAAATACACATAATTTATGCATAAATATTAAGTATTTTTTGATTTATTTGCGTATTATTTATTAATAACCGCTCAAGCCGCCTTTTTTACCCGAACCGCGTTTTGATTCAAGGTTACGCTTTATATCGTGCATTCTTTCCTCGCTCGACTGCTTAAACTTATTTAACATATCGTCAAACGACATTGCACCGTCGTTCCGTGCGGCGGTAAATTCAACAGGCTGTTTATGAAAATCCGTTCGCGGACTTTCACGTTTATCGCGCATTTTTTTGCGCGAAGCCTCTTTATAATCGGGTAATGCCTGTTTTATAGACAAACCCACTTTATCTTTTTGGCCTCCGGGGAGCACCTTAACGTCTACAATTTGCCCTATTTTAATATGGTCATGTATGTCTTTTACATACTCCGACGATACTTCGGATATATGCACAAGTCCCGTTATTCCTCCGTCAAGCTCAACAAATGCTCCGAAATTTGTAATTCCCGTAATTTTGCCTTTAAGTATTTTTCCCGCTTCAAGCTGATGCATAGCAAAAAATTTCCTCCTCGGTTACTGTTTATCATTATAGTTTTTAAAAACTTTTTCGTCCGATTTTACTAGTCCCAATGTTTCTCGGGCAACTTTTTCAATATAGTCTTCAGATGTATACAGCTTTTCCTTTTCATCGAGCTGTTTGGAAATTTTTTGCTGTTCGGCAATCTGACTTTTCAAATCGTCTATTTTGTTGTTATAAAATTGTAAATCACGGTAACTGCCAAGAAATACGTATGCTACAATACCTACCAGCGACAAACATATGGCAACCAACGGTAATGCTTTACGTCTTTTTTTATATTTCAAGCTATGTCACCCCATAATTATATTTTATATTTTTTCACATCTTTAATTATAAACCAATATTGCCGAATTGTAAAGTCAAGAATTGCGAAAAAATTTACAAAATTTTGTCCTTAAAACACCCTGTTTATGGGTTGTTTTGGTTAATTTTGCACTAAAACATCTCATTACCTTAACAAAAGGCGACGCAAACCGCTTGAAATATGCGTAAACTTTACATTTTACGGCTTTTAAAGGGCGTTTGCAAATACAGAAAATTTTTAAAGTGCATATTTTTATTGCAGTAAATATCGAACACATAACTTTAACGCAAAACCTGCTTATGTATGCCGCATAAAACCAAATACCCGCACCCATACATAAAAACTCATATATTCTTATTTGCGCGTAATTTATAATATATATTGCGCAATATATTATAACAAGCGCCGCTGTCCAATACGCAAGGTCCTGAAAAGCCACCGCCTTATCCGAAAACTTAAAGCTTTTGCGGAGCGCTCTGAATATATCAAACACAAATGCCAGCACCGCTCCGCATATTGCACTGCCAAGCATTACATACAATTCGTGCAGTTTTGATATTGCCACGCAAAATGCCTCCTATTTAAAAAGCTTTGCAAAAAAGCCTTCACCTTTTTGCGTACTGTCACGGTCAATATATTCGGTTTTTGTTACGGTACCGCTTATTACGGTTTCGCCGCTCTCTACACTTAATTTGTTTATATGCAAATCACTGCCGTTTACTATAAGCGTACCCATAGAGGTTAAAAGCACTATTTCTTCATCATTAAAACTTTCTATCTCCTCAACTCCCGAAACAGACAGCTTTTTTCGGCTTTCAAGTATTATATTGTGCGCAAAATCGCTTTTGGGTTTAACAACGGGTTTTCTGTCTTCCATTTTTTGTGTACCTCTCCTAATTTGTATATTTGTATAAAATATATATGAGGTACTTACATTACTTATGACTGTGAAATTATTTCGTACATTGTATGCGCGTCACCTTTGAGCATATGCTCGCTCACATCGGCAACACGTACCGTTACAGTTTTTTCTCCGAATGTAACTTCAACGGTATCGCCTATTTTTACATCTGTCGACGGTTTTGCGGTTTTACCGTTAAGTTTTACTTTGCCCGTTTCGCAAGCCTCACACGCAACCGTCCTTCTTTTTATAATTCTCGATACTTTTAAATATTTATCCAATCGCATTATTTAATTCACGTCCTTACTGTTTTATTATTTTAAGTTTTTTTAATTTAGACAGTATTTTGTCCGATTTTGGCAGCATAAGTATATCCTGCTCGTTTATTCCGCCAACGGCAAGCAATACAACGGCATACACCGCCGCACCCGTTATAATTGACACCAAAACATTTAAGGTATTTCCGAGTGTCTGTGCTTTGGCGCTCACCGCAAGCACTGCCGCCGCCATAGCTGCAACCGATACAAGCGGTTTAAATATAAGCTGCGGCGCCGAAAGTTTTATACCCATTATTCTTTTTATGGATATAAGATTAAGTATAAGTATTACTATATAACAACAGTTGGTTCCTATGGGCGCGCCTACAATGTTTATTGACGGCATACCCACGAGTATATAGTTTACCGCAACTTTAACCGCTCCGCCCACCGCCATATGAATAACGGGTATACCCGCATTGCCCGTTGCCTGCAAAATAGCGTTTGTAACGGTTACAAGCGATACAAATATTATAGCATATGCAAGGTACATAAGCGTTGACTGTGCGCTTGACGAGTGAAAAATAAGCGTTAAAATCGGCCCTGCCAAAATAGACATACCCACCGCACAAGGTGCTGTAAGCAGCACCGTAATTTTAAGGCTTTCAAGCGTTGCGCTTTGAGTTTGCTCTTTGTTGTTTTTTGCAAATGCCGCCGAAACGGTAGGCACAATGCTTATGCTTACCGCCGTTATAAGAGTGGGCACAAGATTAAACATAGTAATCGATTTACCCGTATACGCGCCCCATAATGCATTTGCCTGACGGTACGAAAAGCCTGCGCTTTCCTGCAAACGGCGCATTATCATTGCGGCGTCTATAAGTGTGGTAAGGCTGAATACCGACGCACCTATGGTAATGGGAACCGCTATTTTAATAAGGTCCTTTAACAAACGGCCGTTACTGCGGCACACACCGTCGGATAAAACTTTATCCTTATGTTTTTTGCTTTTTGCATATATAAAAACAAGCGCCGCCATTGCAAAAAAGCCGCCTGCCGAA
>USKN01000186.1 GCA_900555295.1 uncultured Eubacteriales bacterium | reverse complement strand
TTGTTTACTCATTTAACAACGGTTTCATACTGTGCGCGCTTCAAACCTGTCAACGCCTATCATATCCGAAATTCTTTTTGCGGCGCTTATATGGTCGCCCGTAAGCATAACAATATTTTTAAGCGCCTCGCGGGCATCATCTTTAAATTGCATACCCTTTGCAAGACCATTTACACACAGTTCGCGTGTTTTGGGGCTTTTTGCAATTTTTTTTACCCGCTACAGCTGCGGTAATTCCCGCCGTAAAACATATAAACTTACAATCTTTTAAAAAAATCGAATTTCATAACATTATTCCTCCTATGTGTATTTTTGTGACTATATTTTATAACCAAAAAAATTTTAGGTCAAGATTTAATTTAGTGTTTTTAAAAATTTTGATTAAAAAAAATAATTATTGGTAAAATTTTAATAAAAGTACTTGAAAAAACCATATTAGTGTGCTATAGTATCATTGTTAATTGTATATATACTTTTTATTACGGAGGAGAGCATTTTGAAAATTGTACTAATCGGTGCGGGCAAAGTAGGCAAACAAATAACAAACTGTTTGCTTGACGAAGGCCACGATATTACTGTAGTTGATACCGATGCAACCCGTCTAAATTCACTTATAAATCATCAGGATATTATGTGCGTACAGGGAAGCGGAGCAATATATAATGTTCAGCTTGAAGCTGAAACAGATAAAGCGGATGTTGTAATTGCAACCACATCCGAGGATGAAATTAATATTTTATGTTGTTCGCTTGCAAAAAAGCTGGGAGCTAAACGCTGTATAGCAAGAATAAGAAATCCCGAATATTACCGCCAGCTTGCATTTATGCGTGACGAATTGGGACTTAATATGATAGTAAACCCCGAATATGTCGCCGCAAATGAAATAATGCGCAATCTTCTTTTGCCCGATGCGGCACAGGTTGAGGTTTTTGCAAACGGCAGAGTTGAACTTATAGAATTTAAAGTATCCGATACAAATCCGATTATAGGCATACCGCTGTCGGAAATATATAAAAAATATAAAATAAAACTTCTTGTATGTACCGCGGAACGAAAAGGCGAAATAATTATTCCCGACGGTTCTTTTTCCTTCCAGGCAGGCGACAGAATAAGTATTGCATGTGACCATAAAGAAGCCGAAAAATTCTTTAAACGTGTAGGCTCATCAAAAGAAAAAATAAAAACAGTTATGCTTGTGGGCGGAGGCAAGATTGCCTTTTATTTGGCAAATCAGCTTGTGGACCTCGGTATGGATGTTAAAATAATAGAAAATGACTATAAAAGATGTGTGGAACTTTCGGATTCGCTTTCGGGCGTATCGATAATAAACGGCGACGGAACAGATCATATAACGCTTAAAGAAGAAGGCGTACAATCGGTTGACGCATTTGCAGCACTTACGGGTATTGACGAAGAGAATATGATAATGGCTCTGTATGCACAAACAAAAAATGTTTCAAAAGTTATAGCAAAAGTAAACAGAGGTTCGTATATAAGCCTTGCCGACTATATAGGAATAGACAGTATTGTATCGCCAAAGCAATTGGGCGCAAATAATATTGTAAGTTACGTCAGAGCAATGAATAACTCACAAAAAAGCACAAATGTTGAAACAATATATAAAATATTCGATAATAAAGCTGAGGCTGTACAGTTTATTATACACGAGGATACACCTTATACCAACAAACCGCTTAAAGAGTTAAAAACGCATAAAGACGTAATTATTGCAAGTATAGTGCGAAACAGAAAATCCATTATACCAAACGGTGACGACTGTGTGAAAAAAGGCGACAGCGTAATTGTGGTAACAAGCGGAAGAACGCTTAATAATTTAAAAGAAATATTTATATAATATTGTAAAATATATGAGAGGCATACTGTAATGAAAAAAAGATTGGTTTTCGGAATAATAGGCAGATTTATGATAATTGAGGCAATTCTTATGATATTGCCTGCCGTTGTTTCGTTTATATATGGCGAATATAACAACATCAACGCATTTTTGCTTTCTGCATTAATCGCCGCGGCAATGGGAGTTGTACTGTGTATTCAAACGCCAAAAAACAAAGAGTTTTACGCTAAAGAAGGATTTATTACAATAGGTATGATGTGGGTTATGTGGTCGCTTGCGGGTGCCCTGCCGTTTTTAATAAGCGGTGAAATACCAAATTATATAGATGCTGTTTTTGAAACCGTTTCGGGATTTACAACAACGGGAGCAACCATTTTAACGGATATAGAAAAAATGAGTAAAGGTATGCTTTTTTGGCGCTCGTTTACCCATTGGATAGGCGGTATGGGAGTTCTTGTGTTTGTAATGGCATTTGTAAACATATCGAGCAATAATGCAATTCACCTTATGCGTGCTGAAGTTCCGGGACCGTCAGTGTCAAAACTCGTACCGCGCGGTATGAGTAATTCAAAAATTTTATACGGGATATACTTTGGACTCTGCGTAATAGAATTTATAATGCTTGTGTGCGGCGGTATGCCGATATACGACAGCATTATTCATACAATGTCAACGGCCGGCACAGGCGGATTTAGCTGCAAAAATGCAAGTATTGCCGCATATAACAGTTCATATATCGAATGGGTAATAACTGCATTTATGTTTTTGTTTTCAATTAATTTTAATATGTATTTTTATTTAATTATCCGTCGGTTTTCATCTGTTGCCAAAGACTCTGAGTGGAAAATTTTTACATTAATTGTTTTAAGTGCAACTCTGCTAATTGCACTTTCGGTTCGTAATTTGTACACGTCCCTTTCGCAAACAATACGCGTATCGGCATTTCAGGTTGTATCTGTCATAAGCACAACGGGATTTGGCACTGCCGACTTTAACCTATGGAACGGTTTTACAAAAATGATTATTATAGTGCTTATGACAATCGGTGCTTGTGCGGGTTCAACGGGTGGCGGAATAAAAGTGTCGCGCCTTTTGATACTTGTTAAATCGGCATTTAAAACAATTAAAACAATGATTAGCCCCAAATCGGTATACAATATAAAAATAGACGGCAAAGTAATAGATAACGATACCGTACGCAATGTAAGCGGATATTTTATATTGTATATGCTTATTGCCGGCATTTCGTGTATACTTGTGGGGATTGATAAGCTTACTTTTGAAGAAATTTTATCTTCCGTTTCAACTTGTATAAACAATATAGGCCCCGGTTTTGGAATTGTTGGACCTGCTGGAAATTTCAGCACACTTACGCCGTTGTCAAAAATTGTATTGACTCTCGATATGCTTTTGGGACGTTTGGAAATATACCCCATTTTATTTATTCTGATTCCGTCAATGTGGAAACGTAAATTTATTTGATTTTTATATTAGATTTTTTAACTATTTTTCAAAAAAATCCATTTTAATAAAAAATTTAAAAAATATTGGATTTTTTTTGAAAAAAGTCTTGATTTTTTGTTTTAAATATGATATAATTCAATAGTTGATTGAATTAATACAATTTAATAACGCAAGCGCTGTTAGCTCAGCTGGATAGAGCGTCTGGCTACGGACCAGAAGGTCGGGGGTTCGAATC
>USKN01000185.1 GCA_900555295.1 uncultured Eubacteriales bacterium | reverse complement strand
TATTATACAAATCAATTCTTATAATAGCTGTTATTATAGAAACAATTGTAAAAAGCTCGCACAAAAAACCGGCATATGAGCCTACAATTAAATTATATATAATCCAGGATGTGCTTGTTAAAAGTATCATTATTCGTACAACACGGGTATTGCTGCTCCCATATGCAAAGGTTGACGTAACTTTTGCCAAACCGCTCAAAAGACTTTTTGGTCCCTCCCAGGTGAGGGCAATAAACATCAAAAAAATACCCGAAAACACGTATCTCATAATCATTGTATTTTTGTCTTTTTTCACCATATCCATAAAAACCATATTTCTTAAACTGCCAAAGACATTCATAGCAACACCCGTATACGCACCGAGAAAAAAATATTGCACCGCAAAAAGCATTTCGTTTGCGGTTCTGAATATCATTATATTTTTATGTTTTTTACATTGAAACGAGATTATACTTGCTATTATTCCAAGCACACCGATTCCCTGCACAAAAACATTATACATAGCCGAATTGTTAAGTAAAAACATATCAAAAACTCCTTGTTGCATAATTTATGTTTTTATGATATACTAAAACACAAACAATGTCAATAAATGTTTGATATGTTTATAAACGAACATTTGTTTGAACAGGAGGAACTATTATGACTATAAACGCAAGACAACATAATATGGTAAAATTAATTAAGTCAAAAGAGCGTGTTTCGGTTAAAAAACTTGCGGAAACATTTTATGTGAGTGAAATGACGGTTCGCCGTGATTTAAACGAACTTGAAAAGCTCGGGTTTGTTCAAAGATACAATGGCGGTGCGGTATATAACGGAAACAAGCTGATTATGCCGATAAAATCAAGACGGCGGCTGCACAGTGAAGAAAAGAAAAATTTGTCCGTTCAGGCAAAAAAATACCTGCACAATTCCGCCTGTATATATATCGACAGTTCGTCTACCTGTTCGTATATTATACCGTTTATAGCCGAGTATAAAGACGTTAAAATAATAACCAATTCGGTATACAGTTTGCTGTGTGCCTCAAAATATCATATACCGTGCATTATTGCGGGCGGAACATATTTTGAAAACGATATGTGTACAGTAGGGGATTATACGCAGGAGTTTTTACACGGTATAAATCCCGATGTTGCATTTTTCTCTGTTCTCGGAATATCCGATGACGGAATAATAAGCGACATAAGCTGTGAGCAGACGGCGGTACGCAAAACCGTTATGAAAAACTCCGCCGTAAATGTTTTTTTGCTCGACAGCACAAAACAACATAAAAAATATCCTTACACGCTTTGCAAAAGCGAAGACGCCGACGGAATTATACTTATATAAATCATAAATATAATAATCCCATTTATAAATTAAATATTTTAAATTTGCATAATACCAAAAAAAGACACCGACAGCATAGGCAATGCGGTCGGTGCCTGAAAAACATTATTCTAATTGGTTTAAAAAACGCAAACGTTTGCGCATAAGAGTAACTATACCGATTTTATTTACATTATTCGCTGAACATAGGCGTTGACAAATATCTGTCACCCGTATCGGGTAACAGCGCAACAATAACTTTACCCTTATTTTCGGGACGTTTTGCCAAAACGGTTGCGGCATATACCGCTGCGCCCGACGAAATTCCTACAAGAAGTCCTTCTTTTCGTGCAAGTGTTCTGCCCGTGTTAAATGCGTCGTCATTTTCTACTTTTATAATTTCATCATAAATTTTTGTGTTTAAAGTATCGGGAACAAAACCTGCACCTATACCCTGTATTTTGTGAGGACCGGGTTTTCCCTCCGAAAGCACAGGAGATGATGCGGGTTCAACCGCAACTATTTGTATATCGGGGTTTTGAAGTTTAAGATATTCGCCAACACCCGAAAGCGTTCCGCCCGTGCCGACACCCGCAACAAATATATCAACCTTGCCGTCGGTATCGCCCCATATTTCGGGACCTGTTGTACGGCGGTGTGCGGCAGGGTTTGCCATATTAACAAACTGTCCCGGTATAAAGCTGTCGGGGGTTTGGCTTGCAATTTCGTTTGCCTTTTCAATTGCTCCTTTCATACCCTTGGCACCGTCGGTCAATACAATTTCGGCACCGTATGCTTTAAGTAAATTTCTGCGTTCAACACTCATTGTTTCGGGCATTGTAAGTATAATTTTATATCCTCTCGACGCCGCAACGGCCGCAAGTCCTATACCCGTATTACCGCTTGTGGGTTCTATAATAACCGAGTTGGGTTTTAAAACTCCCCTATTTTCCGCGTCATCAAGCATAGCTTTTGCAATTCTGTCTTTAACACTGCCGGCGGGATTAAAGTATTCAAGCTTTGCAATAACAGTTGCCTCCAAATTATTTTCTTTTTCATAATTTTTAAGTTCAAGCAACGGTGTATTTCCAATTAAATCTGTTATTTTTTCATATACTTTCATTTTAAATGTCCTCTTTCATATTTCATATAATTCCTATCTGTTTACTATGTTATCACTTTTTTGTTAATTTGTCAATAGTTTTTTTAAAAAAATTTCCATTTTTTTATTTTTTATATTTATTTACCGTTTTACTTGACACATATACTTAAAAATTATATAATTTAAATATAAATTGCAATAAAAAAGGAGTAACCCCATATGACTACAGATGAAATTAAGCAGGAATTTTTAGATATATACACCCAAAACATTAAACGTGACGGTGCCGATAAACTTCTTGAATATTTAACCTCCCCGTCAAGCGACTTTTTTACCGCTCCGGCAAGCGCACGCTTTCATTCAAGCTATGACGGCGGACTTGCACAGCACAGCATTAATGTATACCATTGCCTTAAAGATTATTTAAACCGCGACAGAGTTAAAAATACATACGGTTTGGAATGCAGCGGCGAAACAATAGCCATTGTTTCACTTTTGCACGATTTATGCAAAATAAATGTATATAAGGCATCGGTGCGAAATGTAAAAGAAAACGGAGTATGGCACCAGGTACCATCTTATAATTTTGAGGACTCTATGCCGTACGGTCACGGCGAAAAATCCGTTTATATTATCTCGGGTTATATGAAGCTCACACGTGAAGAAGCTTTTGCAATACGATACCATATGGGATTTTCAAATACAGACGATAAATCGAGCGTGGGTAAAGCGTTTGAAATGTTTCCGCTTGCATTTGCGCTGTCCACCGCCGATATGGAAGCCACATATTTTCTTGAGGACTGATTTTACTCCGCCTTTCATATTATATTGTATATATAAAATATGAAAGGCGGTTTTTTTATGACTCTTGCACAGTTAAAAAAAGGCGAAACGGGCATTGTAACAAAAACGGGAGGCAAAAATATTTTAAGGTTAAGACTTCTCGATATGGGACTTGTTCCCGAAACAGCCGTTACCGTAACAAAACTTGCGCCTTTGGGCGACCCTATGGAAATATTTTTGCGCGGATACAGACTCACATTGCGCATAGAGGACGCAAAAAAAATTGCCGTAAGGCTTTCGGAGGAATAAAAATGCTGTTTGCACTTGTGGGAAATCAAAACTGCGGAAAAACCACCCTGTTTAACCAGCTGACCGGTTCTAATCAGCATGTAGGCAATTTCCCGGGT
>USKN01000184.1 GCA_900555295.1 uncultured Eubacteriales bacterium | reverse complement strand
ATTCCTTGCGCAACACACTTATCTTATGGCTGCTAAGCATACCCCAATATCCATTGTTGCCGTTCTCAAGCAAAAGTTCAATACCGTCTGCTTTTAATCCCTGAAAATCATAAGGCGATGTACGCGGTTTAAATGCGCCTCCGCGCAAAAGCGTTGCTCCCGAATTTTTTACGCTTTTCGCAATACCTATAATCTGGTCGTGCGTTTCAACCGAGCAAGGTCCCGCAATCATACAAAAATTACCGCCGCCCACTTTAACACCGCTTACGTCAACAATTGTATCATCGGGGTGAAATTTACGGTTGCACTGTTTAAACGGTTCCGATACACGTTTTACCGTTTCAACTATTTCAAGGCATTTAAGAAGTTCCATATCAATATTGCTTGTATCACCCACAAGCCCGAGTACGGTATAATCGTGACCTTTTGATACGTGTACATCCACATTTTGTTCTTTGAGCCAATTAATAAGATGGTCGAGTTTATCGGCCGGAGTGTTAGGTTTAATTACAGCAATCATTTTTATCTCTCCTCTTTTTTTATAAATAAATTTACACACAGTCGGGGTTTTGTCTACAAAAAAAGCTACACAGAAGTGATTCTGTGTAGCCAATAAACCGGTTTATTTATAAGACATTTTAAAACTATGTCAGCTGTTGGTTTGATTGCAGCACAAATCACTATTACCGTTAATAAAAAAGTAATAGTAATAAAAGGCAAATATAAAAGCTGCAAATAAAACTGAAACTGTCATAATCTTTTATCCTTTCTGTTTTGTTGGCAAAAGTATACCACATAAAAAAACTTATGTCAATACCTTTTAAGCGTTTTTTTGTATTTTGTGGCACATAAACAAATTTAATTTCCGCATTCGATGCTTATTTCGTTAAATCTTTGCAAATAATCGTCTACCGTTTTTGCTTTCTTTTCATCACCGCTTACATCTATTACCACATCGCCCTCGTGCATCATAATTGTCCTTGTGCCGTAATCGGCGGCATAACGCAGGTTATGTGTTACCATAAGAGCAGTTATTTTCTTTTCGTGTATAATTTTATCGGTAAGCGACATAACAATATCGGCACTTCGCGGGTCTAAAGCCGCGGTGTGTTCGTCCAAAAGCAATAATTTGGGTGTATAAAGCGTTGCCATTATAAGCGCAAGCGCCTGCCTTTGTCCGCCCGATAAAGTTCCGGCCTTGGTGTTCATTCTGTCCTCAAGTCCCATAGAAAGCTCGCTTAAACATTCGCGGTAAAAATCCAAACGTTTTTTGTTTAAACCGCCCGTTAAGTTAAAACTCTTTGCCTTATTGTCGGCAAGACTCATATTTTCAAAAATTGTCATATTTGGGCAAGTACCCTGTGCCGGGTTTTGAAACACCCGTGCAATATAATTTGAACGCTTAAATGACTTGACCTTTGTTAAATCCTTTCCGTCCAAAATTATGCTTCCGCCGTCTATAGGCATTGTGCCCGATATAACATTTAACAATGTTGTTTTTCCGCTGCCGTTTGAACCCACAACCGATACAAAATCACCGTCGGATATATTAAGCGAAAAATTGTTAAACAATACTTTTTCGTCTATTGTTCCTGTATTAAAAGTTTTGCATAATCCGTTTATTTGGAGCATATCAGCTTTCCCTCCTTACATTCTTTTTGTTTTTGTTGCTTACAACAAGCGTTACAACAAACAAAAGAGATACAATAAGGTTTGTGTCTTTAGACTGCAGTCCCACAAGCATTGCCGCCGATATGCAGGCTTTGTAAATTATCATACCCAATATTACGCCGGTGGTGGGTTTAATAAACTTAATGCGGCCAAATACGGTTGTACCTATTATAACTGCCGCAAGCGCGGTAACGAGCGACCCCGTACCTGCCGATACGTTAAATGATTTTATATACTGCAAATATACACAGCCCGACGTTGCTATAAGTCCGTTTGCAATTGCAAGTCCCAATATTTTGGCACTTCCGGGGTCTTTTGCAAGCGTTACAACAAGATTGTCGTTGCTGCCTGCCGCACGGAGCAAAAATCCCGATTTTGTAGATAAATATAAATCAAGCAATACTTTAAATATAATTGCAAGAATAAGCGATATTATAAAATATCTGTACGGAAACAATACGCTGTCGGAATGTATAGGTGAAAATACCGTTTGAGTATCCATACTTAAAAATTCGTTCGGTTTGCCCACAATGGTGTAATTAACCGAGTACAATGCAGTCATAATTATAATACCGCAAAGTATATCTTTAAACTTTAATCTTACATTTAAAACACCTGTAAGCGCACCTGCCGCACAGCCGCATATAAAAGCAAGCAATATGCAAACATAAGGGTTAATGCCGCGCAAAAGGCATGCAGCCGCTACCGCCATACCGAGAGGAAACGTTCCGTCGGTTGACAAATCGGGAAAATCGAGAATTTTTAAACTAATATAAACACCAAATGCCATTATACTGTATATAAGACCTTCGGTTGCAATACCTATACATATACCGAGCATACTTTATCTTCTTTCTTTAAATTATTTTTCCTGTGCGTTTTTTAATACATCTTCGGGAATTGTAATACCGAGTTTTGATGCCGCATCCTTATTAACCGTTATACTGCTTTCTTTCATTGTTTCAAAAGAAATTTCAGATACCTTTGTACCGCTTAAAACTTTAGCCGCCATTTCGCCTGCTTGAACGCCGAGTTTAAAATAATCAAGACCTGCCGACGCAATACAGCCGTTTGCAACCTGCTCTTCTTCCGAACCGAATACTGGTATTTGTGCCGCATTTGCTTTTTCAAGTAAAACAGGAAGTGCCGCAACAACCGTATTATCGGTCATATTGCTTATGCAATCGGCTTCTTTTGCAACAATATCTGCCGCCTGTGCAAGTTCGCTTTGGTTGCCTATACCGCGTTCCACAATTTCAAATCCGTAATTTGGAGCAAGCTCTTTGTATTTTTCAAGCGTGCTTACGGAGTTTGCTTCACCCGTTGTATATAAAATACCTATTTTTTTGGCTTCGGGAAGAATTGCTCTTATAAGTTTAAGCTGATCTTCAACGGGGAGTGCGTCGCTTACACCCGTAACTCCGTCCATAGCCTCTGTTTCGGATTTTGCAAGTTTAGCCGCAATAGGGTCGGAAATTGCGTTAAATATTACGGGAATACCCTTCTCATAGCATGCTGTGTAAAGTGCCTGTGCCGACGGTGTGCTTATACCGCAAACAAGGTCTTTGCCCGATTGAGCAAAGTTTGACGCAATTTGTCCCGCAACCGACGGATCGTTTTTTGCCGATTGGAACTCAATTTCAACATTATCGCCGTCCACAAAACCGTTTTGTTTAAGACCTTCTATAAAACCCTCTCTGCAATTATCGAGCGACGGGTGATCGGCAATTTGCGTTACACCTATTTTATATACTTTTTTGTCTGCTTTTTGAGCTGTATTTGTACTGTCACTTCCGCATCCCGAAAGAGCAAATACACTCATTGCCGCCGCGCAGACAATTGCGGATACCTTTTTTACCAAATTAATTTTTTTTGTGTTTTTCATAACTGAAACCTCCAATATTTTTTTGTTTTCGACGATTTCTTTATTTTTGCAATAAAAAAATCTTCCGATTGTATTTGAACATCAGAAGACT
>USKN01000183.1 GCA_900555295.1 uncultured Eubacteriales bacterium | reverse complement strand
CATACAATTATTTTCACGATTTTGATACTGTTTCGCAAAAAGCCGGCTATGTTACGGCAATTTACTTGGACGATTTGCTTGGCGGTGTAAATTCTCATCATAATATTTTTTATAATATAGAGGAGCCTGTATCATACACAGGCGGCAGTGATAATAAATTTGACGATAATATAATAGTTTCCTGCGAGTCGGCAGGCAGATTTGCAAGCGGCGGATACGGTAACAGTTCTTTTAAAAACGCTTACAGCAACTTTGTAAAATTGCAAATACCTAATGTTGCAACCATTGACGATTACGGCAAGTACAAAAATTTAAACAGCCTTTTCTTTCTTAATGAATGGCCGTCGCTTGGGTTGTCGATAAAAAACAATTTGTTTTATAATAACAAAACAGCACCGCGGTTTTCGGATGATATAAAACAAATGTTAAACGCGGACGATAATATAATTTCATATGACGAAAAGTATAAAGATATGTTTGTATCACCCGATGACGGAAATTACACAATTAAACCCGATGCGCAAATAGGCAGCGGATATGAAACATTAAAAGACATAACTATGGATAAAATAGGTTTGTATAAATCCGATACAAGAGAGCAAACAGTTATTCCGCTCGGCGGGTTTAGACAGTATTATCCGTATAATCATTCGGACGGCGTGAACGGTGAAGCATTGTATTTTCAGTGGGACAAATCGTTTGGTGCGGATTACTATATTATAGAAATTGCGCTTGATAAAGATTTTGAAAATATTGTTTACAGTGCCAATGTTCCGTTTAATTATGCCTCCGTAAAGGATATTGAAAATTCGGGCGATACATATTATTGGCGTGTATATGCAATGTCCGACGGATACGGATGCAAAGAAAAGCTTTTATCGAGCGATGAATATATGGTATTTAAAACATCTGTAAATTCAAATGTTGATATATCTGCGCTTGAAAGCGAGATTGCAAAATGCGACGAATTTATTTTAAATATTACCGAGGGCAATGAAAACGGACAGTTTGCCGCAGGTACAAATGCTGAACTTATGCAGATTAACGAGAGTGCAAAAGAACTCATAGCTCAAAAACGTGTTTCGCAATTTGCCGTGGACGATATGACTCTTACAATAAAAAAAGCTATTGAAGACGCTGTTAAAACCATACCGCGTGAATATGCCGATATAAGCGAATATATATCGGGCACGTGGATGTCGGTTAACTCAAATTTAAGCGTTAATGTATCCGACGGTACTCTTAATACGCATAATACCGATGAAGTTAATATGGCTGTTGCAACTTGTACAAGCAAGGCTGTTCCCAAAAATGCGCTTTTAAGTTTTGATATGGAGTGCGACGCAAGCGATGCTGCCAATGCCTGGAAAGGTATTGCAATATGCGATGAAAAAAGTGCAGGTAATTTAATTTGGTCGGGCGGCAAAAAAGGATATTTAATAGTTATTAAAGCAAATCAGCTTGAATTTCAGGTGTGGGACGGAACGTCAAACAAAATATTGGAAACCGTAGACAATCCGTTTATAGACGGTACAATGAACAAAGTAAACTTTGGTATTTTAAGTTTTAACGGCGGTCAGCGTATTATATTGGAAGTTAACGGCAAAACAATATCTGATATTGTAAATACCGAAAATATTGTTGATGATGACCTTTATTTAAGTTTTTATGATACGCAATTCTTTAAAGCAGTCAATAATACGGGTGTAAAAGTTAAAAACCGCACGGCAGGCGAAAGCGTAATAAGTTATGTTGCCGAACAGCCTCAAATTATGGATGCCGCTCAATTGGACGGTGTTATTAAATCGGCAGGCGGAAGCGGTGAGCTGCGTGTTAAAAACAATACCGCTGTTTCAAAAGATAAAATTGACGGAACAAAAACAATGAGCTTTGACATAAAACCTGATTTGTCCGGTGAAATACAGGGAATAGTATTTTCAAGCAACAATAACTGTTGCTATAAATTGGCTCTTAAAGACGGACGTGTTTCGCTTATTAAAGAAACTGACGGTAAACAGATTACACTTTCATCAAAAAAGACGGATATAATTAACAATCAGTCTTGGAACAATGTTAAAATAGCAAGAAAAAATTATGTTGATACTGTAAATTTGCAGATTACAATAAACGGTACAAAAGTTATTGACTGTATTGACGAATACCCCATAACACAAAACGGCGGATTTGGAGCGTACAGTTTGTCTGACAAAGAAATAGTTGTTAAAGCACAGTAACGGGGAGGTTTTGTTGTGATAAAAAAATTAATGATTGTTTTATCTTTATGTATTTTTTCAATGTCGGTATATGCCGCGGACGGTGCGGATTTAACCAATGTTGGGGCTGAATTTGCAACCGACGGTATGAGCGTTTTAATTTCAGCTGACGCGCCCGATTTACCGCAAAAGGAATTAATAATAAAAATTACCGACAGCGGTTATTCTGATACCGATATATCGCCTGCAAATAAAGACGCATTATTGTTTTTGGACGATTGTACGGTACAAAATGACGGTAAATTAAATGTATCTTTTAATTTTGCAAATCAAATTAAAGATGGCAGATACTGTTTATATATTACGGGCGAAAACATTGAGAGTAAAAAAATTGAACTTTGGTATATGAAAGATACGGCGCGCGAAGAGCTTATAAAGTCAATTATGCAAAGTAAAAATTCCGATGAACTTGAAAAGTTACTCTTTGATGATAAAATTCAATATGCCGACGGTGAATTTTATAATGCCGCACAAAGGTTATCGCTTACCAACTCGGCATACAGCGAAAAATACAATTCGTATACAGCAAATGTTTTATTTGCCGACAAACCGCAAAATTATGATGAGTTTAAATACACTTTCAGAAAGGCAAGTTTTATGGCGGCGGTTTATTTTGGCGATTACAGTACAATAACCGATAAAGATTATAATTTAACGGTTAATGTATGGAAAAACACCGACTCTGCATACACAGCATACGGCTATTACAAAGATTTATTAAGCACACAGTCAAAGCAACAGTTGGTTAAAAGCCTTACAGATAAAAAAATAACCCAAACAAGTGTGTTTGATGATGAGTTTATAAAACAAACAATATATTTTGGTACATACGGTGCCGATATTAAAGGGTACGGACACATCTGTAAAATGTACGATACACTTTTGCCTATAACGGGCAGTGATTTCGGTAAATACTTTAATATAACCGAACAGTCAAAATCACAATTGTGCTCGGATTTGTATTTGTCACAGCAAAGCGATTATGACGGTATAAGATTATACATATATACAAACTCGTATAATTTTGACAACGATAAATCGGGCGGTTCCGGTTCAAAATCGGGCACCTCAAGCGGCTCGGGCGGTGTAGGTACGGGTGATGTATTTGTAGAGTCGGGATATAACAACAATAATACATTTGCCGACCTTGACGGATTTGATTGGGCAAAAGACGCCGTATATGCGCTTAAAGCACGCGGTATAGTAAACGGCGTAAGCCAAAAATTATTTGAACCGCAGCGCAGTATAACCCGTGAAGAATTTGTTAAAATGCTTGTTGTATCTCTTAATTTGAATACAAACGCCAATGCGGCATTTGATGATGTAAAAGCCGATATGTGGTATACTCCGTATATAGGCGCAGCAATAAAGAATAATTTAACAAACGGTATAAGCGATACC
>USKN01000182.1 GCA_900555295.1 uncultured Eubacteriales bacterium | reverse complement strand
TTGATATAACTGACATATTATTCACCTCCGTATTTTTTTACCCTCCATATTCATCACCTAACATGCGGTACACCAAAACTATGTCGGATTTTGAGTGCAATTCCGCTGTTATCAGAATATGTGCGTATTTTAACGATAAATATTATACCACATAGATTACACAAAATCAAGCATTTTTTTGCATATTTGATATTTTATTAAACATTATCATTATTTAAACGAGATACATATTAAGTTTTGTTAATATTTGCCTTGTATTTTTTATAAAAAACACAATAAAGAGTTATTCCGCTTACAACAAGTACCGCAGCAAGCAGCTGACTTACTCTTATTGAACCTATATAAAGCGAATCTGTTCGCAGTCCTTCAATAAAAAATCTGCCAAAGCTGTATAAAGTTATGTAGCCGAAAAATATTTGACCGTTAAATTTACGGAATTTATAAAACACCGTAATTAACACAGAAGCAATAATCAAACACCACAGCGACTCGTATAAAAAAGTGGGATGTACAGGCAAATCGGGCGTTACGTTTATGCCCAATGCCTGCATATTTTTTAACTGACTTTTAATAGCCGAGCCGGTCATACCCCATACAAGCTCGGTGTTGCGTCCAAAAGCCTCCTGATTAAAAAAATTACCCCATCTGCCTATCATTTGACCTATAACAAGACCTATTGAGCCTATATCAAACATTTTTAACACATTTATCTTTTTAATTTTACAATATACATACACAGTTAAAAACGCACCTATTACGCCTCCGTATATTGCAAGTCCGCCGTGCCTTATATTAAATATTTCAATTAAATTATCTTTATAGCCGTCAAATTCAAATATAACATAATACGCACGTGCGCATATTACCGATACGGGCAAACCGAATATAACCTCGTCAAGTATATTTTCCTGTTTTATTCCCGCTTTTTTGCCGAGTTTAAGCACCGTAAGCATTGCAACAACCAAACCAAAAGCTATTATAACACCGTACCAATAAATGTTAAATCCAAACAGGCTGAATGCGGTTCTGTCTACATTAAAATACAAATTAAGTTTCGGAAAAGAAATATAATTCATCATTTGCACCTCTGTTTATTTGCCCGATGGGCGAACAATACTCATTGCTGTATTTTCCTGTTTAAACACTTCATAAAACACTTTTTTTAAGTATTCGTTATCAATACTTTCAAATACTTCGGGAAAATCAAACACATTTATATCCGTAAGAGCATTGCGTTCAACAAGCCCCGCTATATCTTCAACATCATTAAAATTACGCATAAAACTGCCGTAATAAGCTTTTTTTATTCTTTCAACATCTTCCGCATTAAATCCATCATTTTTAATACGCTCGCACTCATTTAAAATCATATCTTTTACTTTTTCGGGCTGTGTACTTTCTCCTCCGACAGATACACACGCAAATTCATTTTCATACATAATATCTGTTCCGAATTCATCATTTATAAGACCGTCCGCGTACATTTTTGCAAATAATTTTGAACTTCTTCCAACCAAAACCTTGCAAATTATATTTACTGCAAGCTCACGTTTAAAAAGTTCCTTTCCGTACACGCGTACATTATCTTTAAAACCGACGCTGAAAAGCGGCAATGCAACACCCGATGTTGTTTCTATCACCTTTTCGCAAATCTCATTTGGTTCATCCGGAAAAATACTTGTCACCTCGCCGTGCGGCGTATCGGTTTTAATACATTTATCGACAATGGCGAATACGTCGTCGGGGTTTAAATCGCCGCACACGGTAATAACCATATTTGACGGATTGTAAAACGTTCTGTAACAATCGTACAATGTTTCTTTGGTTATATGCGAAATGCTTTCAACCGTTCCTGCAATATCTATTTTTACGGGATTGTTTTTATAAAGTGCTTTAAGCTGATTTATCATAACCTGCCACTGCCCGTCATCATCATACATTCTTATTTCCTGCCCTATTATTCCCTGCTCTTTTTCAACGTTTTCATCTGTATAATAAGGGCTTTGTACATAGTCGAGCAAATGTTCAAAACATTCGTTAAAGTTATCGGTACACGAAAACAGATAACAGGTTGTTGTAAAAGATGTGTATGCGTTTGCGTTTGCACCGTAAAGAGAAAACTTATCAAACGCATTGCTCCCGTCACTTTGTTCAAACATTTTATGTTCAAGAAAATGCGCTACTCCGTCGGGGATTTTAACAGGCTTGTTTTTGCCAAGAGGAATAAACTTATTATTAACCGAGCCGTATTTTGTACCTATAATTGCATATTTCTTTGAAAAACCTTTTTTAGGTATAAAGTATACTTTAAGTCCCGTACTGTGCGTGCCGCTGTATACCGTTTCGTTAAGCTTATCGTAATAATGTTTTGTGTATTCCATTATTTATTCTCCTTTCCTTTAAGAAAATAAACCGTATTTAAATTAATCTTTTTAAATGCGGCATTAATTTGTTCGCGTGTTACACTGTTTATACGTTCAATAACCTGCGGTATTGTAAGCAAATTGCCGCAAAGCATACCCGTATAATAAAAATCTCTCAACATATATTGGTTGTCGTTGTACGATTTAAAAATATTTATAAGAAACTTTTTTGAAATTCCCATTTCTTCATCAGTATAATTACCGTTTTTTACATCGTTTAACTGATTTAAAATTTCGCTTTTAGCCTTATCAAAACTTTCAAATTCAATACCGGCGCCTACAATCATTAAAGATGCAAGTTTATCTGCTTTTGAATACACATAGTAACATAAGCTCATTTTTTCGCGTACATTGTTAAAAAGCTTTGAATGTGCCCCCGAGCCGTATATGCTGTTGCCCACCAAAAACGCATAATAATCGTCATCATTGCCCAAAATCTCGGTTGTAAATCCCATTGCAAGCTTGCCTTGGTTAACATTCATTTCCTCGGTTACGTTTTTTACCTCCGACGCATATTTGCGTTCTGTTTTAATCGCTATGTTTACGGGAGATATATCAAGTTTTTTAAAATAATTTTTTAGCATTTCGCAAACACCGTCAAAATCTATATCCCCTACCGCAAAAATATCAACAGCGCTTGTTTTTACGAGATTAATATAATGACTGTACAAATTATTTTCGTCAATACCGTCCAAATCCTCCGTATATCCCTTATTATGAACCGCATTTATACTGCCTTCGCACATAATATCCTTACAGCGCATTACAGCATACGAACGCTTGTCGTTTATTTCGGACTCTATATCGTCTTTAAGATTTTGTTTCTCACCGCAAACATACTCGGCGTTAAATGTACCGTTTACCAAATACGGAGCATACAAAAAATCAAGAGCAAGTTTTAATGCCTTTTCAAACACTTTTTCTCCGGCATAGCAATCGCTTAAAGTACTTACCGCGCTGCTTAAAAACTGAATATTGGCTCTTTTGGCGGTAAAAACATCATACCTTGCGCCGTAAAGCTTTTCAAGGTACGGGTTAATAACGTCTATTGAGTTATACTCTGCCGTTCCCCGTTTAAGTACTTTTGCAATAAGGCTGTTTTTTGTGGCTGTTTCGCGTTTGAGCGGTGTTTTAAGACTTATACAAACGGATGATGTTTTGTATTTACAGTCTTTTAAGTAATAAAAATTTATATTATTCGCAATTTTATATGTTATTATATCTGACATAACAGTTTCACCTTTCCTAAAAATTTTAATAATATAATTATACCACATCATTATAAAAATT
>USKN01000181.1 GCA_900555295.1 uncultured Eubacteriales bacterium | reverse complement strand
AAACTCATTTATTTTTTGCATTTCACCTACCGTATCGTTTACTTTGGGCACTATGGGTATTCTTATACACACATTTGCGCCGCTATCAAGCAGTTTTGCTAAGTTACTCAATATAAGTTTGTTTGACACACCCGTATACTTTTTATGTATATCATCGCTTATAGCTTTTATATCATACAAAAACAAATCGGTATACGGCATAATTTGCTTAAACTTTTCCCATTCAACATAACCTGACGTATCTATGGCTGTATGTATTTTGGCATTACGGCATTTTTTTACCGTTTCGAGCAAAAAATCAAATTGCAGCATACATTCACCGCCCGAAAATGTAACACCTCCATTTGACGCATCATAAAACAGTCTATCCTTTACTATAATATCAAACACATCGCTAACCGTGTACTCTTTTCCGCATATTTGTTTTGCATCGTTAAAGCATACAAAATCCGTATCTTTTACGGTAATACCTGCGCACCTTCCGCAATTTACGCACTTGTCCTTATAAAACATCATTTGCGGCGCAAAGGATTGACCTTCGGGATTATGACACCATTTGCATTTTAAATTACAGCCCTTAAAAAATACTGTTGTGCGTATTCCGGGTCCATCAACAAAAGAGTTTTTTTGTATATCAAATATTATTGCCTTCATACATTAACATCTCCGTTTTTATTTATAAAAGTTTCTTGTAATAACCTCTTGCTGCCATTCGGGTGAAAGACTTGTAAATTTTGCCGAAAAACCGCAAACCCTTACAATCAAATCGGGATATTTTTCGGGATGTTTTTGCGCGTCGAGAAGTGTTTCTTTTGACACACAGTTAAGCTGCAAAGCTTCTACAGCCGAATGTGTTGTTGCCCTTAAAAAAGCCTCACATACATCTAATTTTGTTGTGCCGGGAAGTATTATATTTATAACGTTATTTCCCGCAAGCTCGGTTTTGTCGAGTGACGCCATTGAGTTAATTACATCTGTAACGTATGGTATTTTTTTTAGTCTTGACGGTGTAAGCCCCTGCGAAAAATAATCGCCGTTATAACGTCCGTCGGGAGTTGCAAGTGTTTTTTCACCCCAAAAACGTATCTCGGTATATGTCATATGTCCCAAATTTATTTTTCCTCCGTACATTCCCGTAAGGTTTGAAAGCATATTATACAGGTCGCTGTTAAATCTTTTTGCAAGGGCACATGATTCGGGTTTGCCGTCACCCCATCCGCTGCATAAAAGCGCGTCGTTTCGCATTTCATCATATCCCTGCCAATTATTCCTTACAGCGTTTAAAAGCTGTTTAAGCGTATACTTCTTTTTATCAAAACACAACGTTTTAATTACCATAAGCGAATCAATTATATTTGGAAATCCAACGCACATATATACGTCATTATTGTATCTTGAACCTCTGTTTGTAAAATCTCTTTTATTTTTTATACAATCGCCAAAAAGCGATGAAAACACGGGCAGTGGGTCAACCTGTTCCCAAATTTGTCCGCCTTTTGTTAGTATTCTTGTTTTTTCAACAAATAGTTTATTTATATTTGAACAGGTTATTTTATATACCTCGTCAAAAGATTCGGCATTATCTATAGGTTCAAAATCCATTCCCACATCACGCATTTTATCTTTTAAATTGTGAATTTGATACTCAAACACCTTTAAAAGATTTGTATAACTGCCCGCACTTTGCCCACTGCAGCAATTAGGACCCATATCCCAACACCCCGACGCTATATAATCTTTTGCGTCACATTCGCTTACACCGCTTCTTATAAGCGCCGGTATTACGGCGTCGTCATTTTCGTACAATATCGTACTTGTACCGTGAATTACGGGTTCATCTATCAAATCCAAGTATTCTTTTGGCGAATTATGCGAAATACGGCATTTTATTTTGGGAAAAATAATTTTTTCTTCGTCATTTGCTTTTAAAAACATTTCCGTAAGCTCGTTAAACAGCGGTTTACCGTCTTCGTCACAACCGCCCAAAACATAAGTATTTTCCAGCTCATGGTCGGCATATCCTTCCATTTTCATATCGTGATTATAATGACAGTCAAACGTGATTAAAAATTGAGATATAAGCGAATATGCTTCATCTTTTGTAATTGCGCCCGATTTAATATCGGCAATGTAAAACGGATACAAATCCATATCAACACGTCCGAATGAGTTTACTCCCACACCCTCAAGCGAACCTACGGCTTTACGCATAAATGCATATACATTAAGCGCCTCATAAAAACTTTGCGGCTTTTCCCACGGGCAGCGTGCTGCCGACTCGGCAATTTTTTTATAATTTTTGTTATCAGGGTTATCCTTTAACATAATATTTGCTTTTTCGGCAAATTTTTCACTCATTTGTTTGAGGCATAACAGTCCGTCGCAAACCGATTGCAAAAATTCTTTTTCATGTTGGTTTTCGGCTGTTTTAAGAGCATTTTGCGCATCGTTGTACACACCGTGCAACCCCTTTTCAAAAATCGGTCTGTGGTTTATTTGAAAGTGTTGTGCAATATCGTTATACTCTCCGCACACCAAATAAAAAAGCTCTCGCCTTTGACGACAAGTTAAATCCCACATTTGTTTATCTTGTTCAACAAACTTATGACAATTTTTCCAATACGTAGCACCGCCTATATGCTTATACCCGTGATAATTTCTCGCACCGTCGGAAAAGCCGGGAAGTATTCCCGTTTCATAATAAAACGGTGAATTGTTAAATATTATGGGGTCAAACATATCCGAAATAATCTTATACTGCAATACTTTCGCCTCGTACGGCGTCATATTCTCGGTATATTCGCCGTCAAAACGTTTAGTGCCCTCACATAAATATTTTTCGGCATTTTTGTACGACTGTTCATAATAGTATTTTTTTAATTCTTCTCTTAAATCTAAATATTTCATTACTGTCGCCTCCCTCTTGCCTATATACTACATTACAGTATTTAAAAAGTAAATGTATTATAAAGAAAATTTGTAAAATAAAGAAAAGTTATTTACTTTTTGAACTCATTGTGATATAATACTTTAAGATAAATATATTTTGGGATGATTAATATGGATTTTTTTGATTTGAAAATTAAAGAAATTGATGCGGTTGTAAAATACACTCCTACATCAAACTCTTTTACAACAAAAAACCGAATAAATCATATTATCGGCATTCAACTTGCAGGCAAGTCAATTCACAAATTTAAAAACAGGCAAATGCTTCTTGAATCGCCGTCAATTTATTTTTTTAATCAAAGGGATGATTATTCGGTTGATGTAATTGAGCGCAGTACGGCATTTTCGGTTCATTTTAAAACATACGAACCTATAGATACCGATACATTTTTTATACATATAACGCAAACAAGTGAAATTGAAAGGCTGCTTAATATAATGGAAAAAGAAATTTTTGCCGCAAAAAACAGATTTCGGCTTTTTTCGTATTTTTATGATCTGTGTTCTCTCTTTAGCAACATATACGAAAAAAAATACTACGCAAAAGACAAAAGAATTATAAATGCCGAAAAATATATATCTGCTCATTTTAAGGATAACAATTGCCTGCACGATGCTGCAAAAATATGCAATCTTACACAGCGCAGATTTAATGATTTGTTTAAAAACCACTTCGACACAACACCAAACAGATATATTACAAACTTAAAAATCAATTATGCAAAAAAATTATTGCAAACCGAATACATTAATAGATCACAAACCG
>USKN01000180.1 GCA_900555295.1 uncultured Eubacteriales bacterium | reverse complement strand
AGAAATATTTCGGAGCTTTTTTCGTTCCAATTCTGAATAAAATAATATGTATAGTCATTATTTTGTCTTGTACGTACCGTAACGCCGCTTTCATAGTCAATATCAAACCTTGCGGAATAAATGTTTATATTAAGCAATTTATAAAAATCATTAATAAAGTTTTCACAGCTTCTGAATGCAATATAATATGCTTTGCCTTTGCCGTAACTGTTTACCGTAACGGCAGGTAAACCATTGTAATAATCGCTTTTGTACGTGCCCAAAACATCGGCTTTTTCGGTGTGTATTACTTCGCAGTAATCAATGGCGGTGTAATTGTTGCCAAATGCCGAAACGGTATTTTTGTCTTGCGGATACAATGTATCTATTTCTTCGTTCCATATGCCAAACAAATCCTTTAATTCCTGTGCGGGAAAACCGCCTATATAACATAAATCGTCCTCATCGGCATAACCTGTCATAAAGCCCGATACAAGTATTCCTCCGCCTTTTACAAATTCGCACAGCCTTTTTATGTTTTGTGGTGATATTGAATAAAGCATAGGCGCCGCAATTATTTTGTAGTTCGAAAAGTCTTTGTCAATTCCGATAACATCGGTATTTATACCGTTATTTAAAAAGTAATTGTAATGTGCCTGACATTCATGTAAGTACTTTTTGTCTTTATACTGAAATCCGTCGGCATTATCAATTGCCCAGCGGTTTTCCCAATCGTAAATAACTGCGGCGTCGGCTTTTACGGCTGAATTGTAAACTTCGGATAAGTTTTTAAGTGTTAATCCGAGTTTTGCGCACTCTTTAAATATACGTGTATCGTCACGTCCGCAATGGTCTACTATTGCGCCGTGATATTTTTCGCATCCGCCACGGCATTTGCGCCATTGAAAAAACTGTACCGAATTTGAACCGTTTGCAACAGCCTGAAGCGATGATAAAATATTTACACCGGGACGCTTGTATTTGTTGTAATCGAGCCTGTGAACATTGCTCGGGGTACTTTCCATAAGCAAAAACGGTTTGTTTTTTATTGAACGGCATAAATCGTATACAAGCGATATTTCCGATGCCGGTTTAAAATCACCGTCGGGCGAACTCCATACGGGGTATGCGTCCCAACAGGTAAAATCAACATACTTTTCAAATTTAAAATAGTTTATATCCGTTAAATCACCGTGAAAATTGGTTGTAACGGGTATATTGGGGGTTATTTCCTTAAACGGTTTAATTTCGTTTATGTAAAAGTCAAGAGTTTGGTGCGTTACAAACCGTTTCCAATTTAATTTGAGCGAATTTGACGAATTTTCGCCTATTTCCGATGGTGGTTCTATTTGACTCCAATCGGTATATGTGTGGCTCCATACACTGTGCCACCATTTTGAATTAAGTTCATCCAAATCGTTGTTGTATCTTTTTTTAAGGTATTCCCTAAATGCCTGTGCACATAACGGACAATGACAGTCGCCGCCGTATTCGTTTGATATATGCCAAGCATATATTGCAGGGTTGTCTTTAAAATGATTTGCTATTTGCGTATTGATTTTGTTTACTTTTTCGCGGTATACAGGCGATGTAAAACAGTGGTTGTGCCGTCTGCCGTGTGTGCGCCGTATGCCGTATTCGTCGCACCTTAATACTTCGGGGTATTTTTGACTCAGCCACGCGGGGCGCGCACCGCTCGGAGATGCAAATATAACTTTAATGTCGTTTTTGTACAGCCTTTCAATTACTTCATCATAAAATGAAAAATCATATTCTCCCTCGGTTGCCTCCATTGTACTCCAGCCGAATATTCCAACCGACATTATA
Organism: uncultured Eubacteriales bacterium; assembly: GCA_900555295.1. Classification (GTDB taxonomy): domain Bacteria; phylum Bacillota; class Clostridia; order UMGS1810; family UMGS1810; genus UMGS1810. Next base: position 1,910 of record USKN01000180.1, on the reverse strand, counting down.
TTGCAGTTTGCCTTTTTCATTAATTCAATATCTTGTTTTAAAATATCGGGATATTTTATCCATTGTTCAGGATTGTAATCCGCGCCGTATAAAAAGCCCATGTTGCAGTTCTCCAATCTTTATATTATTAACCATAATAAAATTTTAACAAAACATTTTTTTTAAGTCAATGTAATTTGTTATCAGAAAAGTATAAAATATTGCCTAAACAATGTTATTTTTGCGGTTTGCCGCATATATATTGTATATGGAGGCGATGTAATGGTGATATACGGAAAAAATTATTTTTTGTCGGCAAACAGTTCAAAAGGGTTTATAAGTTTGTTTGACGACGCACGCGAAAAGTGTGAAAAGGCATATATATTAAAAGGATGTCAGGGTAACGGTAAATCCGAGCTTATAGAAAAAACGGCACAAACGTTTTTTGCGGAGGGGTACGATGTTGAAAGAATACATTGTTCGTCCGATGTGTCGTCGCTTGACGGTGTTATTATACCCAAAATAGGAGCGGCGGTGTTTGATGGCAGTCTGCCGCATATTTTGGAGGCGCGCATTACGGGCGTAAACGATATTTATATTAATATGAGCGATTATATAGATACCGTAAAAATGAATAAAAACAAACAGCGTGCTTTGGAGCTTTCCGAAAATATCAATTTGAGTTTTAAAGGGCTTTACGATAACCTTGCAAAAGCAAAAACGGTACACGATGATTGGGAAAAAGTATATTTAAAGCATATAAACTTTGATGTGCTCAATTCGCTTGCCGAAACCGTATCAAACAAAATGATAGGTGACGCATATGCCGAAAAGACGGCAAAAGTTTATAAACGGTTTTTTGGATGTACAACACCGTCGGGTAATGTAAATTACATAAAAAATCTTACAAGCGATTTAACAAAACGGTATTTTATAAAAGGCAGACCGGGCAGCGGAAAATCAACAATGATGGCTAAAATTGCAAATAACGCAATACAGCGCGGACTCGATACCGAAATATATTATTGCAGTTTTGACCCCGACAGCCTTGATATGGTTTTAATACGTGAACTCGGTATTTGTATATTTGACTCTACCGCACCGCACGAGATGTTTCCGTCAAGAGTTGGCGATGAAATAATAGATGTGTATGACGCGGCAATAGAGAGGGGAACCGATGAAAAATTTGCAATAGAGTTAAGTAAAATAAAAAGCCTGTATGCGGCATATATACGCAGCGGAAAGGTTAATTTAAGACGGGTTGTGTCGCTTACCGAAGAATTGGAGGCGCTTTATAAACCGTGCATAGATTTTGGCGGTATAGACGCTCTTGCGGATAAAATAATAGGAGATATAAGAAAAAGCTGACAAAATACCCTTATCTGTTGACTTATTGTTTTTAATTTGTTAAAATACAGTTGGCAGGTGGGTAAAAAATGAAAAATATAATAAAAAGAGAAATAAAAAATATAACCGATAATATTAATTTTACAATTGATGAGGCGGGATATCTGTTTGGTACACCCGAGTGGAATTTTGTAAATACGGCAAATGTACGTGAAAATAAGCTGTATTGCATTACACGGGGAAAGGTATACGTAAAAACGCACAATAAAGAATACACTCTTACGGAGGGCAATATATATTTGCTGTGCGCCGATCGTATGTGGGAATACCGTTGTGACGGCGAATTTGAAAAGCTGTATTTTCATTTTAACTGCGAGGTATATAATTCACTCGATTTGTTTAAAGGGCTTAATGATGTGTTTGAATTAAAAGATACCGACGGTATAACCGATAAAATGAAAAATCTTTTTTACTCCGACAGCTATGCCGATTTTTTACTGCTTGAAAATATTTTGCAAAATACCGTTTTAAAATTTGTTGATAAAACAGGGAGCAGACTTAATAAATACTGTGACTTGGGTAAA
>USKN01000179.1 GCA_900555295.1 uncultured Eubacteriales bacterium | reverse complement strand
TCCTTAAAGTTAAACTCAACCTGGTTTAAATCAAGCTTTGAATACAGCAAAAGGTCGCCTATCATTTGATTTATAAGGTCGGTTTTTTCAAGGCATTTTTTTAAATACGCCTCTCTTTTTTCGTCTGTTTGCGCAACACCGTCCAATATGCCCTCTATATATCCGCGAAGTGACGTAACGGGTGTGCGTAAATCGTGCGACATACTCGATATTAAAAATTTGCGGTTTTCATTCGCTTTTTTGTTAATATATACTTCTTCTTTAAGGCGCAGGCGCAAAGCTTCTATAGACTTGGCAAGCTCGTTTATTTCGCCCTTTCCCTCGTCGGGTATATTTATTTCAAAATCACCGCCGCACAGCAGCTCGGTTTGGTTTTTTATATGTATAATAGGATTTATTATATCCCTTTCGTTTTTTCGCTGCATAAAAAAACACACAGCAAAGTACACGGCCGCAAAAATTATAAAATACGCAACCGCAAGCCTTTTATATGCCTCCGCATACGAACTCTTTGGATAAAGCGTAACCGATACGCTGCCGTCGGCATTGTTTTGCTTATGCGTACGGTACTCCGTATCGTTTAATTCGTAAGTCATCTTTGAACTTTTAAGCGCTATAACAAGGTTTTGAATGTCAAACTCGGTAAAATCGCACGACGCAAATATTGCCTTGCCGTCTTTTATTACCGCCCATTGTGTTTTGGGCGATAATCCGTCGGCGGTTAAATCGCCGAAGCTGCCGAAAAGACCCGAAAAACACATTGCAACAAGCATTGTTACAATTACCGATATCATCAGCGCATAAGCGCTTTGCCAAACAAACCTCAATCGCATACAAATCACCAGTACCCGTTTTATTTTCTTTATTTCTTTATTCCTTTTTTATATTTCTTTTCTGTCGAACAGCATAAACCCTGCCGAAAAAAGCATTACAATATACCCTACAGATATTATAACAACTCTTATAAGTTTTGTAAAGACTATAAACGGAGCATTTAAAAGCACGTACATATTAAGTCCCGATGTAAAAAACAGCGACGAGTATGCAGGGTTAAATATTTCGAGTATTTTAAATACCAAAAATATAACCACACACAGCATAAACGAGCCCCCGCTGCCTTTTGCAATATTTGCAACCGCAACCGCAAGCGTACAAAATGCGGCAAGCGGAATAATTGATATTACGTACGAAAGTATAATTTTTATTATTTTAAATTGGGTATGTCCTATAACAACAGATGTTAAAAACGACACTGCCATTGTAAACAAAAGCATTGCGGCGGCAAAAGTAAATGCGGCGCACACCTTTGCCGAATAAACCTTTATACGCGGCACGGGTGTAAGCAATGTTGTTTTAAGCGTATTTGCCGATACCTCGCCGCAAAACATATCTATGCACACAAATGCCGCAAAAAGCGGTATAACCGCATTTGTAAACACAGGCAAAATCATAAGCGAAAACTCGGATTTACCCGTAATGTTAATTCCCATAAAATTATTAACGGTGCACGATACACAAGCACCTACCGCAACAACAATTAAACACATAATTGCGGCGGCGGTTATTTTTTTGCGTTTTGAAATTTTATAAAGTTCGTTTATATATGCCGCTTTAAAGTTGTGCATTTAAATCCACCTCGCTTAAATAGTAATTTTCAAGTGACGAATAATTTTTTAAAATATTGTCGGTATAATCAACATCAAGCATTTTGCCGTTATACAGTATGCCTATCTTATTACAGGTAAGCTCAACATCGTGAATTAAATGACTCGATATTAAAAAAGTTGTTTTATAATCTTGTGCCATTTTTAATATAAGCTTGCGTATTTCAACCATACCCTCAACGTCAAGCCCGTTTAACGGTTCGTCAAGTACAAGTACTTTGGGGTTTGAAAGTATTGCCATAGATATGCCGAGGCGCTGTTTCATACCAAGCGAAAAGCCTTTTGTTTTTTCATTTTTAAATTTATAAATACCCGTCATATTTAAACATTCGTCTATACGTTCGTCGGTTATGCCGCTGTAATACCTCGCCGCGGTTTTCATATTTTCGTATGCGGTTAAGTATCCAAACGGCGCCACATTCTCTATAATTGCGCCCACGCTTTTCATTGCGTTTTCGTAATCGTCCTCTATACTGTGTCCAAAAATGCGGGCAGTACCGCTGTCGGGTTTAATAAGTCCCGTAAGTATTTTCATAGCGGTTGTTTTACCCGCGCCGTTAGGACCCAAAAAGCCGAATATTTCGCCCTCGTTTACGCTAAAGGTTACATCTTGTATTCCTCTTCCGTTTTTATATTTTTTGCAAAGACTGTCTATTAATATTGCTTTGTCCATTTTTATTCCCCCTCCGCAAAACGGTTTCAGACGGTGCGCAAAAACACACCGTCTAAAAAAAGATTTTATTCAAATACCCTTGTCATTACATAATAACTGTCATTATCGCGTGTTGAGCTCCAGCTGGTGTTTTCAAAGTCAACATTTTTTAAATCCATTTCAAGCGAAAGATTGCAGCCCGTACCGTTGTTATAATATCTTGTTATTGTGCCGTAAAGTTCTTCACCGTCGGCATTGGTATAGCTAAACCAATATCCGCCGTTCATATCGGGTTTATATTCGGCATTGTCTATTGAATATGTTTGGGTATTGCCGTCTTTTGTTATTTCAACTTTTCCGGTTATATTATCGCCGTCCGCCGAATTGATTATTAAAACGGCGTCGCCTATTTTTTCGTATGCGTTTTTACCGTTTTTAACAATTGCACATATAAACTTGCCTACATCTTTTTGCGTAAGCTCGTTGCCGTCGCCGTAATCGCTTTCAATAACAAGCTTACCCTCGGGTATATCGGGTTCGCTTACTTTTGTTGAATTTATATCTCTTACCGCAACGTTAAGCGAAAATACAAATTCGTGAGTTGTACCGTCTTTATCCGTTCCTATAATTGTTGCCGAACCCACGGCGCTGTCTAAAATACCGTCGGCATTTTGCGATACTTTGCCCTCAACGTTTGTAAAGTAAAGGTTATCTTTTATATCGGCTATGCCATAGCTTTTTCTTTGGTACTCGTCAAGGAACGAATACTTAAACACAACCGACGATACCGCATTGGCAAAAGCGGGAATTTGGCTACTGTCAAGACTGCCGTAATATACTTTTCCGCCGTCGTCGCCGTCGGCAACCTGAACAAAGTCTTTCATACTGCTTACAAATGCGTCGCATATTTTTTCAGCGTCCAACGCCATATCTTCTTCAAACGGGTCGGTAAAGTTTAAATCGTTTTCGCTAACCTTACCGTAATTATGTTGATAATAATTATCATCATCGCCAAACTTTCTTATATATTTTTGAGGGTCATAGTAAGTATGGTTTTTATACTCGCTGTTGCCGTTTATCTTGTCAACCAAAAAAGTTTCGCTTTCTTCATCACGCTTTTGATTTGCCGTATCCTGTTTTATAGTGGTTTTTTCGCTTTGAATTACATTACCGTCATATTTAACGGAGTATGACGCATCAAGTGTAAAGTTATTTGCCTCATATGCAAGTGTTTTTGACGTGTATTTAAGTGCCGATTTTGCACCGTTGTACCCGTCGCCGATAATTAAGTCGGCAGCCGCTGCGGTACCAAAAAGCATTGCGCCTGCAACAAACCAGCTTATAACCGTTGTTTTTTTGTTAAGTTTCATACAAAATCATTCCTTTCATATTTTTTAAGTTTCATAATAACGCTTTCACGTGAATGGCTCAACATTTATGTTGTAATTATATGATACACTGCATATGTTGCTTTTTTTATA
>USKN01000178.1 GCA_900555295.1 uncultured Eubacteriales bacterium | reverse complement strand
GGGTGATCGATAGAGTAGCGCACACCGGCCTGAGCCGCAAGGTTGACGACGATATCGGGCTTATACTCGGCAAAGATCCCGTCAATGACGGCTTTATCGGCCATGTTGCCGCGGACGAAGGAAAAGCGGCAGCCGGAGCTTTCACGCTCCTGCGCGAGGGCACGGAGCTTTTCAAGGCGGTACTCCTTGAGGGAGACCTCGTAATAATCGTTCATGCTGTCGATGCCGACGACATGAACGTCTCTCCCATTCAAAAGAGCCTCGCAGAGAAAGATGCCGATGAACCCGGCAGCGCCGGTGACAAGCACTGTCTTGTTTTCAAAATCTGCCATAGAAGAAACATCCGTTCGTTAATATTTATATACGTTATAATACACCAGTTCCACCCAAACATCAAGGCTAAAGTCCGATGCTTGGGCGGAACCGGCATACTTATTCGGAGACGGCAGGGTCGGCGGAAATAACCTCGATCTGGCTGTTCTCGACGATGTGGAGCTGAAGCGTGCGCACCTCGGCAGGCTCGTTGTCCTCCCAGCTGCGCGCGTAGCGGAAGCTTATTGTCACTTCACCGAAAGCGGAGCCGAAGTTTGCAAAGCTTGCGACCCATGTACCGCCGACGCCGACCGCGTCAGGTGCGGCTTCGTCCTGAACGTATTCCTGCGTAAGAAGCTCTATGGCCTGGTCGTTGGAGATCTCATAGCTCCAGTCATAGCCGGTCGAAGGATTTGAGGGCAGACGAACTGTCAGAATGGTGTCGTCGTTTTGCAGCTCATACCATGCTTCGCCGCTTTCGACGGCGGGCGTTTCGGCAGTTGGAGTCACCTCTGCGGCGGGCGTCTCGGTCGGTACGGTAACGACTTCGGCAGTACCGGAACCGCAGGCAGCGAGGGAGAACACGGCGGCAAGCGTGAGTATAAAAGCAATCATCTTTTTCATTGTTATTTCCTCCTATCAATTATAAGTCTATTATTGTACCGTAAATGTTATTTCAGCGCCTAGGGTTTTGGTTCCGCCCACTTCTACAAACGGAATTAATGTGTATGCACCTGTAGCTGCGTCACCCGAATTTGTGATTTTTACTGCATAATAACTGCTGTCAGCTACTGTAGCATCCGTATTGGCAGATTTTAATGCATATATTACTTCATCAGGCTGACCTGCTAATCTTAATATTGCACCGTACTTTGCATTTTCACTTGTTGCAGTAACTTTTGCAACAAAACCTGCTAAAGTTTTGGTTGCATCATCTTTTTCAATTGATTTAACTGTTTCAACCCTGCTCTCTCCGGTTGTTGCTTTGGTAATAACTTCAACTTCAATCGGGTCGCCTGTTCCTGTGATTTCAATGGTTCCTGTTGTCGACTCTTGCGCTCCCGCTTTAATCTTTACCAATTCAAAACCATTATTTGCTGTAGCATTTAAAGTAACTGTCTCGCCTTTACCCAATACATAACTTGAAGACTGTGCAATTGGAGTTCCACCCTCGCTTAATGCAACTATAGCATTATCTGCAAAAACGGTAATATTACCAAATTTTAATGAATTTGCAATATCACCAAATGTTTCGCTGACATTTGAACCCATTTTTAATACGCTGGTTAATGCTGTTGTAGGCATTTTGCTTTTAGCAACAGTGTACTCAAAATCAACCGCTTTATTTGCCGATGATTTTTGCTCAATGTACAAAATGTTGCTTGACGCATTGGCGGAAGTAATAGCGGTGCCATCTTTAGTAAGCAAATATGTAACCATTCCGTCTTTTGCCATACCGGTAACACTTGTTTTTACAGTAATATTATCTGTTGATAAATTATACTTTGTTGTGGTATTAACAGTTGCTGCAAAGCAATTAGCGGTTGAAAGTAAAACCATAGATGCTGTCGCCACAAAAGCAACCGTCTTTAAACTTTTTTTTCTCATTAGACATACATCTCCTATCCTTAATTTCCTATATACGAATTTTAACAAATTTTAAGTGTAATGTCAATAGATTTTGCGTATTTTTTTGGCTTTTTTACAATTTTGTAAATTTTATACAAGCCCGGCTATGTAATTTGTGCAAGTTGAGTATTGTTTACATATTTTACCTAATTCAGCTTTATTTACCGTTCGCATATCTTTATTTACAGTTCGCATATTATTTTTTTATCCTTTACCGCAAGCTGTTTATCACACATTTTAACCGCACCGGGTTTATGCGATATTAATATGCACGTTTTATTTTTTAATTGTTTAATATTTGATATTACGCGCTGCTCGGTTTGTTCATCAAGTGCGCTTGTTGCCTCATCAAGCAAAATTACGGGCGCGTCGTTGTAAAGTGCGCGTGCAATTGCAAGGCGCTGTATCTGCCCCTCCGAAAGCCCCGTTCCCTTTTCGCCCAAAACGGTATCAAACTTATCGGGCAGTGACATTATAACATCATAAATATCGGCAATTTGTGCACATTCCTTTAATCGCCCGTCGTTTGGTATGCCGCTGAAAAAAACAATATTGTCACGTATTGTACCCGATAAAATTAAATTACCCTGCGGTACATACGTAAAAATTATCCTTGTTGACTTATCGGATTTTAAACTTACTGTTCCGTCACCAATTTCTATACTGCCGATGTTTGGCGTTACAACTCCCAGCATAAGTTTAAACAGTGTGCTTTTTCCAATACCCGATATACCCGATATTGCAACCGTTTCGCCTTTGTTTATAACCGCCGACGCATTATTGAACACAAGCTCGTTATCGTAAGAAAAAGATATGTTTTTAATTTCTATTTTTTTAAAAGAGTCACGCATATTTTGAGCTTGCTCGGGAGTATTTACACATTTATCATCGGCTATCTGCTCAATTTCGTAAATACGCTCAACCGACGCCGACATAGAAAAATACTGCGGAATAAGCGACGACAAATCCGAAAACGGCGTTTGAAGTTTGCCCACAAGCTGTAAAACAGCCGCAAGAGTACCTACCGTCATAAACCCCGCCGATATTTTATATGCGCACCACGCAAGCGCAAAATAATAGCTTGCCGTCATAGCCACAAAAAACAAAATATTTGCCGCAACGCTCACAACATTGCGTTTAAATGCTATTTTATATGATTGTCTCTGCAATTCTTTTGCGTGAAGTGTCGCCGCGTTTTCGCATACAAATGCTTTAAGCGCCAATATGTTTTGCAGACACTCAAGCATAAACGAACGTATTTTGCCGTCGGCAAGCTGATTTAACTTGTGAAGCTTTTTCATTTTTTTGCTGTAAATACGTGTAATAATCATAACAACAGGTCCGAGCACCACACAAATAAGAGCAAAGCTTTTATCCATTTTATAAAGCGCATACAGGCTGAATAAAATTTGCGACACATATGTTACAATACCCGGTATTATGGTTACAATACCGTTTGTAATTATTTGCACATCGCTGTTTAATCGGTTCATAAGCTCGCCCGTATGTGTTTTTGACAGCTCCGTTATACGTTTTAAAAGCATTTTTTTAAACAAATCCGCCTGAACCGAATATTTTACGCTGTATTGAACTTTAAGCGCAAACATAGTATACACAATATGTACAACAAGCTGTGCCGCTATAAGTGCACACAAAAAAAACATACTTTGCGAAAGCGTGCCGCTTGCCGATTTTGTTGCCACGTCAAGCAAATTTTTTGAGGCATACGCAAAACGTACGCCGATAAATGACGATACCGCACCCAAAACAGCAAGCATTGCCGTAAAAGGTGTGTACTTTGCCGCATTTACATACAGCCACTTTAAGGTATGCTTGGAGTTAAATTTTTCTTTTATATTATTTTT
>USKN01000177.1 GCA_900555295.1 uncultured Eubacteriales bacterium | reverse complement strand
TTAAAAATATTAAAAGAGATTGAAAAAATAATTCTTTATTCGGTCTGTGCATTTTGCCGCAACCCCTTTTTTGAGGTCTAATAATTGAGCTGATTATCGCCCGAATAGGAACTTATTTTGCTGTATAACATTTGTGAGATTTCATTATCGGCAAACCACACATTTTTATGTCTATCGCATTTTTTTACCATATCGGGCAATATTTGCCATATGTCTTTTTGTCTTTCGTTTTCGGGGAGAAGAACGCAGTTTTTAAATAAAGCCTCCACATTAAAATATTGGTCGTATCCGCATACCGCGTCATCGCTTTCAAATGTACAAACACAGTAATCTTTATACAATACGGCATCATTATACCAACCAACGGTTACAAGTTTTCCATCGGCATTTTTGGCTACCCATACCGCAAGCACAGGCTCAACATATCCGTCCTCGTTAAATATATCGGACGGCAGAGCCTTGTCTGTTTCGGCATAGCCTATAAGCACGTTTTCATCATCAAGATTTGCCATACAAAAATTAAATTGGTCAAATGCATCGTATGTTCCGTTTATTTGTGTATCTGCGTCTGTTATACCTCTGTAATATGTCATATATGCAATGTTTAAAAGTATTACTCTCATTTTTTTATCCACCTTTAGCCGAATATTTTTACGGCAAAAATAATTATTACAACAAATGTGTAAATGCACAAAGGAAGTATGTTTGTTTTTATTATTCTTCCTTCCTGGTTTGAAATACCAACAGTTGCCGATACCGCAACTGCGTGATTTATGCAGGTTATACTGCCTACAGCACCGCCTATTATTTGAAGTGCAACAATTAAAACGCTGTTAAGTCCCAAAAGATTTGCCGAGTCGAACTGAAGCTGTGTAAAAAGTGTATCGGATACTGTATTTGAGCCTGATATAAATGAGCCGAGCACGCCTATAAACGGGGCAAGAACAAAGTATGCTTTACCTGTGAGTCCTGCTAAAAACTGCGCCATTACAATCATCATACTGTCTTGTGTTTGGGTTGATGAAAACCGCATAACTTGTACAAGTGCAACTCCGAATATAAGTGCAATTGCCGCTTGTCCCACTTGAGTTGCAGTATCGTACCACGCGTCTTTTATATCGCGCATTTTCATTTTGTGTATTATATTTGTTATAATCGATACAAATATAAATATAACTCCCGGCAAATACGCAATTTTAAGGCTGTAGTTTAAATCTTTGTAACCTAATATGTTTTTTACGTTAATTGCGGCTTTTTCGGAATTTAATATTGCATTAAGTCCCAACTGCGGAATACGTGTTAATACAAGTATAAGCGCTATAAACACATACGGCAGCCACGCTTTTATAAGCGACATATTGGATTTGCTGTGTGTGTTTTGGGCAGATGTGCTTTTCCAAGAGTCGTCCCATTCGCTTTCGGGTGCAAAATCCCAAGGCGTTTTGGGGATTAAAAAGCCTGCTTTTGCACAGGGTATTACAATTGCAAGACCTATAAGCGCGCCTACAAGTGACGGAAATTCGGGCCCTAAAACAATTGCTATTATTGTATACGGAACGGTAAAACAAATTCCCGCAAAAAGCGAAAAAGGTAAAATTTCTATTGCGGGTTTAATGGATTTTTCTTTTCCGAACAGTTTTGTCATAAAGCAAATTACCATAAACGGAACAAAAGTTCCAACAATCGAGTGGGGGATTGCAACCCATTTAGATAATTCGCCCGCCCATGATGTATAGTAACTTTCACCGCCTGCCAACATAAGCTGGTCTTTTAAAATGCCAAGCGACATATTAACGGGTGTTCCCACAGCGCCAAACGATATTGGTGTGCTGTTAAACATTACTGCCGCCAGTGCCGCCGCAAGCGGAGGAAATCCCAAACTAACCATAAGGGGTGCGGCAAGCGCCGCCGGTGTTCCAAATCCGGCAGCTCCTTCAATAAATGCGCCGAAAAGCCAGCCTATTACTATTGCCTGAACACGTCTGTCTCGGCTTACGCTTGTAAAACCGTTGTTTATTGTTGTCATTGCTCCCGATTTTTTTAGTGTATTCATAATAAGTATTGCGCCGAATATAATAATAATTACATCAAGCGAATTTAAAAAACCGTATATTGAACACGCGGCTATGCGTTTTAAATCCATTTTCCAAACGCAAAAACCTATAATACACGATGCAAGCCACGAAAGAGGGAGTGCTCGTTTTGCGGGCCAATTTAAAACTGTCATAACCAAAACCGTGGCTATAATCGGTAAAAATGCCATAAATGCGTACATAAATATTAATCCTGCCTTTTATCTTGTGATTTTGTCGAGGTCAATTACAGTATCATCATTGCCGGGTGATGCTGATGATTGTGAGTCGTTTGGTGTTGTGGGCGTTTGCGGCTGTGATGTATCTGTTTTTGTTTCCTCGTTTGATTTGTTTGTTGTTTTTTCGTCTTCGTTATCCGACGTATTTTTATTATCTTTATCTTTTTCGGAATTCTTGGTTGGTGAATAATACGTTCCTTTTGTCCCTATTTGATTGTTATGTTTCATATTACAGTAAGATGAAGTAAATTTGGTATTTACATATTCGTTCACACCGTATCCGCAGTTTTTGGATGCAAGCAATCCCGTGTGACTGCAGATATATTCTTTTTTAACCGTGCTCGGCTGTTTGAATTTTTTCCCGTCAAGGCCTTTATGCACTTCGTACATTACATTGCGCCATATGGTAAGCGCCGGGTTGGTGCCGTAAACCAAAATGCGTGTAGGTGTATCAAAGCCGTACCAAACGGTTGCGCAATAGTAGGGGGTATATCCTACAAACCATCTGTCGTTATTTGCGTCGGTTGATCCTGTCTTACCGCAAACGTCCATATCGGCAATTGCAGTTCCCGCAGCTGTACCAGAGGCGGTTACGCCCTTTAACAGCTCGTCCATTAAAAATGCTGTTGCTTCGCTAAATGCGGTGTTTGTTTCGGCCTCTTTTTCAAGCAGTAAATTACCGTCAAAATCGTAAACTTTGGTGTATGCTGTAGGTTCAACATACTTACCGCCGTTTGCAAATGATGAATATGCAGCATTTATTTGCTCAACCGTTACACCGTCTGTAAGTCCTCCGAGGGCAAGTGACGGCAGATTTTTATCGCTGTATACTTTTCCGCCCGATTTTTTTGAACTTACCAATGTATCTATATGAAGTTTTTTGCTTAAATAATCGTATGATTCGTTTACACCCACTTCTTCAAGCACGCGAACGGCGGGCAAATTTAATGATTTTGCAACGGCCCTTCGCACGGTTACGGGGTTCGAAAATGTTTTATCGGAGTTTTTAGGCGCCCAATCGCCTATTTTAAGAGGTGAGTTTTCAACAAGTGTTGATAAATTTACAATATTCTTTTCAAGCGCGGGTCCGTATACCGATATCGGCTTTATTGTTGAACCCGGTTGCCGTGCCGTTTGAGATGCACGGTTTAATACACGTGCGCCCGTTTTTTTGCCCGTTCCGCCAACAATTCCTTTTACTTCACCTGTTTTGGGGTCACTTACTATCATTGCCGCTTGGGGCTGAAGTGTGGTTCCCGCCGATTTGGGGAGTTTATCGGTATCTTCAAAAACTTTATTCATAATATCCTGTATTTTGGGGTCAACTGTTGATATTATTTTAAGACCGCCGTTATATACAAGATTTGTGGCATATTCTTTTGTATAATTAAGTTCTTTTTCAAGGTCATTTACAACTTCATCAAATACATAATCTGCAAAATACGATTGTGATACGTGACTTTTTGCATAAGTTGTATCGAGTTTAAGCTTTTCGTCGAGAGC
>USKN01000176.1 GCA_900555295.1 uncultured Eubacteriales bacterium | reverse complement strand
TTGGTTAAAAATAGGTTAAAACTTTATTAAATTGTTTAAAAAAATTGTTTAAAAAAAGTTTAAAATTTTTCTTGCAAAACTTTATATTTTGATGTATACTAGTATAAACTATAAATTTGCGGAGGTAATTACAATGATTTTTGTTACAGGCGGAGCAGGATTTATAGGCAGTCATACTTGTGTGGAACTTTTAAACGCGGGATATGATATTGTGGTTGCCGATAATTTTTGCAATTCAAAACCGGAAATGATTGATAAAATTAAGCAAATAACCGGTAAAGATTTTAAATTTTATGAAGCGGATCTTTTGAACAGAGAAAAAACGGAGCAAATATTTAAAGAAAATAAAATTGATGCGGTAATACACTTTGCCGGTCTTAAAGCCGTTGGTGAGTCGGTTGAAAAACCTATGGAATACTATCACAACAATATAGGTTCAACACTTGTTTTATGCGAAACAATGCGTAAATACGGCTGTAAAAAAATGGTGTTTTCATCATCGGCAACCGTTTACGGTTCGCCCAAAAGTGTTCCCATACGTGAAGATTTTCCGCTTTCAACAACAAATCCGTACGGCAGTACAAAGCTTATGATAGAAAATATTTTGCAGGATATATATAAGTCGGATAATGAATGGAGCATAGCTCTTTTAAGATACTTTAATCCGATAGGCGCCCACTCGAGCGGCATAATAGGCGAAAACCCAAACGGTATTCCAAATAACCTTGTGCCGTACATTGCCCAGGTTGCCGTTGGAATAAGAGATCACCTCAACGTATTCGGAAACGATTATGACACAAAAGACGGTACGGGAGTAAGAGATTACATTCACGTTGTTGATTTAAGTTTGGGCCATATAAAGGCCGTAGAAAAAATTATGGACGGTACGGGAGTAAAAATATATAATCTCGGTACGGGTAACGGATACAGTGTTCTTGAAATATTGCACGCATACGAAAAAGCGTGCGGCAAAACGCTTAAATACGAAATAGCGCCAAGACGTGCCGGCGATATTGCACAGTGTTATGCCGATACTCAAAAGTCCAAGAAGGAGCTTAATTGGGAGGCAAAGCGCGGTATTGAAGAAATGTGCGCCGATTCGTGGAATTTTACGCAGAAAAATATTTCTGAAATAGGCAAATAAAATTTATTACAGTAATTTAAATGTTTTTTGGGGGAGTAGTTTACACACTCCCTCTTTAATTTTGCACGAACAAATTTTGTTACACAAAGTCTCTCTGTGACGATATAATTATTTACAAAACAATATTATTTACATAAGACTTGACAAAATTGTAATTTTTGCTATAATACCGTATGTAAATATTAAAATATTCAATTTGTTTGTGGGGAGATGTGAATATTGAATATCAAAAATTATTTAAAACGCTGTAAACCAATTGCACTATTTACAGGTTTATACATTTTTATGTTTGTTATATGGCTGTTTATTTCCTATTTAAGCAGTTCGGTATTTTTTGTATCTTTTCAATATAACGATATTGTAAAAAAGCTTAATCCTGACGGCACGCACTTTAATATATACGAAATGCTGTCCGATGAAGTTCTGAACAGTGTATGCAAACAGCTCAATAATAAACGCATAACCCCTGACCGTTTGAGAAAATGTATTTCAATTCAGGATTTGTCCGATATTGCAAAACAAAACGCAATTGAAAATTCAATAATAAACGGTGATATGCCCAATTCGCATTGCCCAAACAAATTTTCGGTTAAATGTTATTCGGGGTTGCTGTATACTCCGTCGGCTGAAATTGCCAATGCTTTAATACCTGCATATAAAGAATACTTTGCAAACAATCATATAGAGCGCAACTCGGTTTTAAAACCGGATTTGTCTTATTTAACAAATAAAGATAATTTAAAGTCTGCCGAATATCTCGAATTGTGTTTAAACGAAATATACGATTTTGCATATAAAAAATATACCGAAAACAGCGATTTTGTGTCCGAACAGACGCACAAAAGCTTTAACGACATAGCGGTTATGGCAAATGATTTAATTACAAACGAACTGTATAATCTTAAAATTGCCGCCGTAAATGTATCGAGCAAAGATTATAACAAGGCGAAATTAAGATATAATAATTTAAATCAAACATACAATCGTCTGTACCAAATTTATACTGTAAAATATTTTGCAAACTCCAAAGCCTCAATATTTTATAAAACCAAAGTAAATCAAACCTCGCTCGACAAGGCGGCAGCCGATTATTATTCAAGCGTTGCACTTAAATATCAAACGGATATTGAATACATAAAAACCAAAGAAACAAATAATGGTTTTATAAACGACAATATAGAGTACAAATCAAATTCCGACGGCGATTATGCAAATTATACGGAAGAATTGCTCAATGAGGCTATCAAAAAAGTCAAAAAACTTTCGGATACGGCAGTTAAAACGGAAGAAGATTATGTAAATAATGTTCTCAACGCCGCCCCGTTATTTTCAAAAATAAAATTTGGCCCCTCACTCGAACAAATACTTGTTCATTTATTTATTGCTGTTTTGTTAAGCATTGTGTCGGGTATAATATCTATTTGTATTTCAAATATCATTGAAAAGCAAAATTGTATAACCGTGTTTGCAAACAAAACATATGAGTATAAAAGCAAGCGGGAGGCTGATTTACAATGATAACGGTTTGGAATGTTTTAAGTGAAATACGCAAAAATTCAATTCTTATAATTTGCATTATGTTAGTATTTCTTACTTTTTCGGTAGTATATTCATATTCTATAAAGAGCTGGACTGCTCAAATAATAATTAAGTATAATCCGAATACTCGCGGCGCATATGTATTGGGAAATGACATAACGGTCAATCCGGATGAGATAAAAAATCCAAGATGTATATCGCACGCTATAGAGCTGTCGGGATTAGATACGGATACACAGTCTGTAATAAAAAGTATATCTATATCAAAAATATCAGCCAATACAAAAGATGATGAAACCTCGGATAAATATAAAGACAAAAACAATACTGCAAAATATTGCAAGGTGAGCATAACTTCTCCGTACGGAAAGGAATATGCAAGCCTTATGCTTAATTCGGTAATAAATTCGTATTTTGATTTTTATGCAGACAAGTGCGCGTTTGCATATATGCTGAACACCGTTGATTTACCGCGTGTTGAAGACTATGATTATATAGAATTTGCAGATATGATTGAAGAAAGAATAGACGACGCATTAAATTACACCGAAATTTTAAATGCACCCGAAACTTTTCGTTCAACTTCCACGGGATATACGTTTGACGAACTCAAAAAACGTTTTATGTTTATAAGAGACAATGAGCTGTCCGAAATTTATGCGGAAGTTGAGCACAATAATTTAAGCAAAAACGGATTGATTATATCTCAAAAATACAAAGCAAAAAGTATTGAAGCCAAAAGCCAATCCGAAGCAAAACAACTTTCTGCGGATAATGCCGCCGCTTTTATTAACGCGCATATAAATTCGGAGGCAAACAACCCTGTGTTGCTAAGCGGCGAAAATGCCTTCACAAGCGATGATACGATTTTTGCCAAAAGTGTATCCGAATATGTAACAAACTCTATTGAAGCGGAAGAACTTTTGTTTAAGAGCGAAGAATATGCCCAAACTTCAGAAACAATATCAAATTTAAACAACAATGATAAATCGGTAGAACAAAAGCTTACCGAAATTGCATCTCAAACCGATGAATTATTAAGTAAACTTAAAGATACGTCAAATGATTATCAAAAATATATTTCAGCCGATATTGTTCAGTGCATAACGGGTATTTCAACATATTCAGGTATAAAAC
>USKN01000175.1 GCA_900555295.1 uncultured Eubacteriales bacterium | reverse complement strand
ATAACGGCGAAAATCTCTATGTTAAACCAATACGGGTTCGGGTCCCGTTTGCCTAGTCAGTATAATATATTTTGTTGTTTATTCTGTTTGCAATATCATTTTCTATAACATATTCAACACCGTCTAAATGCAATATATCATAACAGTTTTTAATAAATTCAAATAAATTGTATTTTGTAAAAAGCTTTGAACTTTCGGTAATTGTTATATTTGCATATTTACTGTATCCAACCACACATTCCGATTGAAAATGCGTTATATCCAAACTTTTTCTTTCCGACATACTAAATACCCCCGTTATTTATTCCTTTTTCCTCAAAGTACATATCTATAATATAATCGGGTCCCTCCGCCCATAATCCCGTTTCTTCTCTAAAGAGCTTGGCATATGTTTTTGAGGCGGTAAAATCCGATAATATTTGGCTTTCGGACGTATTTGGACAGTACTCTTTTATATCGTGTATTACCATAGCCGTAAGATTATGCGCGCAAAATTCTTTTGCCTCTTTTGTTGCTTTCATAAACACACCCTCTTTTTAAGTAAGATTTATTTTTTCACTTTTTATAAATTTTAGCCTTTTTAATGCAGGATCGGTTTTAAAACAAAGTTGATTTTTTAGATTTTCGGGTTCTAAATTGAAAATTGCGGTATTGCCGGCATTTTGTGATCCTATTTCACCGTAAATGCCTAACAAATAGGCATTTATAACCGTTGATGTATCATCATTTGCTATTTTACCAGACAGTATATCATAAGACTTCCACTCCTTTGCCAAATACCCGTATTGTTTTCTTCTGTTCCCAACAATACAATTCAGCCAATTTAAATCGGTATTCTCAAAAGCATAATACTTTAAGTTATTTATATCAGATAATAAGTATTCGTTTAATACTCCATACGGAGCATTATATCTATCGGCAATCAGTTTTGAGAACTTTATTGCCTGTTGTTTGTCGGTTGTTATGTAAAAACCTTTTCCAAAATCTTTACCGTTTTTGCATTTGCTCAAATCGGGATTTTTAACTTCCATATAACTTCCGTGATACACCGTAATGTTATTTAATTTATTAACCATAACCTGTCACCTCAAAAACCTTATCTGTTATTAGTATATCACAAAACCCAAAATATTCAATAGTTTTTAAATAAAAACAGTTAAATATTTTGGGTTTTGTTAAAAATGTTTTTTGGTTAGGCAATGTGTTTTCAACGTTTTTTGCCTAATCTCTTTTAAATAAATCACGGGTATAAACTTTGTCCTTAACATCATCAAGAACACTGTCGTATCTGTTTGCAATAACCGCGTCGCTTAATTTTTTAAACTTGTCCAAGTCGTTAATAACTTTGCTGCCAAAAAATGTTGTGCCGTCCTCAAGTGTGGGTTCGTAAATAATAACTGTTGCGCCTTTTGCTTTAACACGTTTCATAACACCTTGTATTGATGACTGACGGAAGTTGTCAGAATTGGATTTCATTGTAAGGCGGTATACACCTATTGTAACCTCTTTTTCCTTTGACGCGTCAAATGTATTGTCATCGCCGTAATTGTAATACCCTGCCATATTAAGTACCCTGTCGGCAATAAAATCTTTTCTTGTACGGTTAGACTCTACAATTGCCGTCATCATATTTTGCGGAACATCGGCATAGTTTGCAAGCAATTGCTTTGAGTCTTTCGGCAGGCAATATCCGCCGTAACCGAATGACGGATTGTTGTAATATGTTCCTATTCTCGGGTCAAGGCATACCCCGTTTATAATTTGCTGTGTGTCAAGGCCTTTCATTTCGGCATATGTGTCAAGCTCGTTAAAATAAGATACACGAAGTGCAAGATATGTATTGGCAAATAATTTTACTGCCTCCGCCTCGGTAAATCCCATAATAAGCGTGTCGATATCTTCTTTTACTGCGCCTTGCTGTAAAAGCGCCGCAAAATCTTTAGCCGCTTTTACAAGACGTTCGCTTTTAAGGTCGGTGCCTACAATTATACGGCTCGGGTATAAATTGTCGTATAACGCTTTAGACTCACGTAAAAATTCGGGACTGAAAATAATATTTTCAGTGTTAAATTTTTCCCGAACGCTTTTTGTAAACCCAACGGGGATTGTTGATTTTATAACCATAATCGCATTGGGATTGTATTTAAGTACAAGTTCTATAACCGATTCAACTGCCGAAGTATCAAAATAATTCTTTTTTGAATCATAGTTTGTGGGTGCTGCAATTACCACAAAATCTGCGTCTTTGTACGCACTTTCGGCATCCAATGTTGCCGTTAAATCAAGCTCTTTTTCGGCAAGATATTTTTCTATGTACTTGTCTTGTATAGGCGATTTTTTGTTGTTTATCATTTCAACTTTTTCGGGTATGATGTCTACCGCCGTAACACTGTTGTGCTGTGAAAGCAATGTCGCCATCGATAAACCTACATATCCTGTTCCTGCAACTGATATTTTCATTTTATAAATATATCCTCTCTAATATTATTTATTAAGATCTCTCTTTATTTGAGTAGTGCTTATTTCAGGAGTCCTTGGCAAATATATAACTTCACACCCCTCTTTTTTCAAAAAATCAAACTTTCCTTTCCAATCATCACCGATTACAAAAGTATCAATATGATACTCCTTAACATCACTAATCTTTTGTTCCCAACTTTCTTCCGGAATAACAAGATCCACATAACGAATAGATTCTAATAACGCTTTTCTTTGTTCAAAAGAAAAATAACACTTTTTTTTCTTTTTGTCCCAATTAAATTCATCTGTAGAAAGACATACAATTAAATAGTCCCCTAATGACTTAGCCCTTCTCAGCAAATTAATGTGTCCATAGTGAAGTAAATCGAATGTTCCATAAGTAATTATACGTTTCATTTTTACACTCCTTATATCTGATTTTTTAATAAATTTAAACATCTTTATTATGTTATAATTAATAGCCTGTCATCAAAAACCATTGTTAAAAAATTTAGGCCTTCGAATTTTTTATTGAATAATACATCCTTGATAAATAAAAACTAAAAAATGTCATTACAATCCAACATATAACAAATCTAATAATCCAAGTATTTATTGCACATTTATTCAAAATAACAAGTGTTGGTATTTTAAACAATTCATGCGAATAAAACATCCCATATGAATTATCACCAAGCAATTTTAAAATTTTGTGGCGACCCAATCCTAATTTGTTACGGACAGTAATATCGTTTACACTTTTTATGCATATTGCAAATGATAATAGAAAACTCGAAATTTTCATTTGGTTCATAGCAAATGCACTGTTTAATTTATATGAAGTAATTATAACAGCTTCTATAATACACAATACTATACATAAACATATATTCAATTTGCTTCCTATTACAGTAATGTATTTTTTTAGACTAAAATAATGATTTCGTAATGTAATTCCTAACAAATAAAAACTTAACCAACCGCAAAATATTACATTATAATATTTTGGATAAGCATTATACTTAATATTATAGTAATACATTAAAATTAAATATATGGGAGATATAAGCCAAATTAAGTTTTTAAAATATTTATTTTTTATCATATTAAATATCAGTGGTGTCAGCAACGTTAGCTGCACTAATACTATTATGTAATATAAAGGTGCAACGGCACCTCCGGTTAAATAGCAAAGAATAATATCTTTAATATTAATTTCAATATGGTTTCGTACATAATTAATTATGTTTATTAATGTATATATTGTGCTCCATATAAAATAAGGTAGTAACAAACGTGTCAATCGTTTTTTATAATATTGTTTGACGGGGGAATCCCTCATTTTGTGTAAACTCCAAATTAGGCTCCAAAATGATAGTATA
>USKN01000174.1 GCA_900555295.1 uncultured Eubacteriales bacterium | reverse complement strand
ATTTTCAGAGAGATCAATTCTCAGATTGCTGCTATAGAAAAATAACGCTCATAATCCAAAACCATCATTGAAATTGCTTTTGATTGCGGCTTACCGTTTTCAAAAAATTCCGTCCACGGCATTTTAAGTTCATAAACTGTTTTATGCTGCTCTTCGTTTCGTGTTATTTTTACTTCGGTATCTTTAAACTTATTAAGTTCGCTTGCTACATAAAACGGTGTTCCCTGCCTAAAATGATGATAACGTGTAATAATCGAGTCACCTTTATCATTAAGTGCTATACCCATTTCGGTATACGGACTTGATGATGTTTTTGTGTCAGCAATACAAAACTGTATTGAATCCATACAGTACACTCTGTCTTCTTCATCATAGCCGCAATGAATGTCATCGGTTATTTCGGCGGCAAGGCAAAAATAATCATCATCATACATTACATACATATCACCGCTCAAGTCGGATTTACCTTTCCATTTTGCATCCGAATTTCTTTCGGTTGCCTTCCATTGCTGCTCTGTATCGAATTTAATTGTCTGTCCGCTTGATTTCCATTCACCAACGTCTATTTTACCGTCAATTGCAGGTGGTACATCAGCCTTTTCTATAGATATAAAATTTGTAGTTGCACTGTCTGTTACGGTTGACACGTCATCTAAATGTACGGTTGCGTCAACCGTATACTCTTTTGCCAATATTTCCTCGGGAATATTAAACCTAAATTTGCTTTCCTCACCGGATAAAAGATTTTTAATTTCTTCCGAGTCGCCGGTTGAAAGTTCAATTTTTCCGGACAGCGGAGATGTTTTTTTATTGTTTTTTAAGCTTAATATTGCCTGCCATCTGCCGTTACGGTAAGGCATTATTTTAAAGTCACTTTGCAGAGCCGACACATATTTAAGTTTTACGGGTTCTTTATAATATATCTTTCCGCCGTTGGATATCGTAACAGATAATTCTTCAATATTACCCTTGTTATAAAACTTATAATTTTCAATATTGCGGCCATTGCCGTATGAGCAAACCGTTATATTGCTCTGTCCCTTATTAAATGGTGTGGAATTTATTATTTCGCTGTTCATTGTTGCATCAATATTTAAATCTGCACTCATATTTACGCTTTTTCCTATTGAAAAGCTGTATTCATCATCAAGCGGCATAGATATTTCACTCGGTGAAGTGAAAAGCGGTTTGTCTCTAAGCTCAATACTTTCTGCAAGTTTATCTGCCACAATATATGTAGGCGCTTTTGTAAGCTTAATTGTTGTATATCCGTCAATTGCGCTCATATCGGTTTTATTTCCGTACTCGTCATAAACGGTTACTTCGTCTGCGCCAAATTTAATGCTTGCGTCTTTTGCGTTTCCTACCGAATATACGGCAAAACATTCCTTGCCGTCGGCAAGTTTATATTTATAGCACCATATATCGTCGGCCGTAATGCTTGCGGGGTTACTGTCTTCTATAATTTGTCTTGATATAAACTCCGAGTCGGCAAAAATTGCATTATATGCTGCAATCTTAACTGCAGTCGGCAGTGCCTCATACCATATTTCACCGCTTTCGGGCATACGTAAAACTCCAAAACCATCCTCATATTCGCTTGAATAACCTCTGTAATTTGACGCAATATGATATATGGTTGATTTATCATAGTACATATTTTGCAGCATTAACTGTCTTATGGTATAATCACCCTTTGTTTTTTCATCAATATCACATTTTGTATATCCCGATGTCACACCAAATTCGGTATTCCATACAGCTTTATCCTCAAGTCCGTATTTTTTAAGCATTTCCATAAGAGCCTGTATATCATTGTTTAAACCCTCTTCGGGATACAATGCTCTGTAACCCAACATATAATCATGAACCGAAATTGTATCAAAATACTGCCCGGGATTATCGCCGAGTGCAATTATAATATACTCCATCCATTTGGCAAGGCTTGCTCTTGCCGAGCCGCACATTGCAATGATATTTGCATTTGGATTGGCTTTTCTTATAGGACCGGCAGATGCCTTGAGATATTTTGCATATGTTCTTGCATTCATTTCCAAAAGGTCGCCTTGCTGCGACAGCCAATACTCGTTTATAACTTCAATATCGTTAGTTATATCTTTTGTTTCGTTCACAAGAGTGTAACACATATCACCCCACGATTTTAATACATCATCGGTTAAATCCTCTTCTTTTGCAGGAGGATACGTATTTGTATAAATATCTCCCGAACCAAGTGTTCCCATAAATTCAAGTTGTGAATTTTTCAGCGGCGTCATAAACCTCCAGCATTTTTCCGGATACACATCCAGCTTTTTCCAATTTTCATCATATGCAAAACTTCCGAGCAGGCTATCTCTTACAAATGAAAATCCTAACTTTTCTGCTGCTTCAAGGGATTGCTCAACCGTACCGCTTCGCGTGCTGTATCTTCCGATTGACTGTGTACAAACACCAAAAGCAGAGTTTAATTTTTCGTTGTGCATTATAACCGAAAACCGTGTTGTATCTTTAGATAAAAGCTCGCCTTTATCGTTTAAAAGCTTTGCCTCGGCAGTATAAAAGCCTTTTTCATCGGCTTTATCCAGCAAGGTTATACGTTTTGTTTCTCCTGCTTTAACATCATATTTTTTGGTTGCCTGTTTTACGCTTTTGTTTTTATCTGTTCTTATATCGTAAACAAGCGTATATTGCATATCCGAATTGTTTTTATTGGTTAGCTCACACTGAACATTTACCGCTTGTTCGTCATATATATTTCCAAGTTCGTTTTTTACAAAAGATACATCGGATTTATCCCTTGTATCAACCAACCCGTATGTAAAATTGTCAATTAAAAAAGTACCTGTTCCATCATAATTTACTGTTCCGTTCTTTATAGCATTCCAGGGCGCAAATTCAAAATATATTTGCTTTGGCATAATAGCGTCTTTGACCCTATTGTTAAATATATAACCCGACATAAAATCATTTCTGCCCCAATATTGGTCGTTTACATAATAATCGGCATAGGTTTGTTCGCAATTCATTAAAATTTTAATATTATACCAAGTATTTGCCGAATAGTCAATTGCGTTATTATATGTTTTTGTTGCATTCGGCAGTCCCTCGCCGTTGAAGTAATACATTTTTCCAAAGCCGTTCATTGCAAACGGAACAACGTGGATATCGTTTGAATCCAAAAACCTTAACATTATAAAGTTATTTATTTGGTTTGCAAGTATATCAAAGCTAACCATAAACTGTCCGTTATCACTTATAAACTTTGCCCCGTCCTGTTTTTCTTCTTCAAATGTTTGTCGGGCCAGTCGGGTTTGTTCCTTTTCGGCTTGACTTTCCTTGATTTGTCGGATGGTGTTTTCGATCGTCTTGTTGGCCCCGGAGATGAGTTCTTTGGCTTTCTCCTGGGCCTCTTGGATGATTGTTTTCCTGAGTTTGGAAGCCTCGTCCAACTCTTTTTTGTAACGCTCTAGCACTTCTTCCAGGCGTTTTTCATTTTCATGAATGCGTTTCCGTTTTTCTTCCCAGTAGCGTTTATCCCGTAGGATTTCTTTCAAGTGTTTGTCGAAATTTACCCGGTCTTCACCGATCTTGCTGGCGGCATCGTCCAGAATTTCTTTGGGTAACCCGATTTTCTTGGCGATTTCGAAGGCAAAAGATGAACCCGGTTTCCCGATTTCCAGTTGGAAGAGCGGCAGCATCCGGTGGCTGTCGTAGAGCATGGCCCCGTTTGCGATCCCGGGAGCCGAGGAGGCGAAATGTTTTAAGTTGGTGTAGTGGGTCGTGATGACACCTCTCGTTTGGTTGTTATTTAAAGCATTTAAAATGGCTTCAGCTATTGCACCTCCCAGCATGGGTTCGGTGCCCGTACCGAACTCGTCGATTAAGAT
>USKN01000173.1 GCA_900555295.1 uncultured Eubacteriales bacterium | reverse complement strand
TCCCCATTATTTGTTGTTAGAAATATGCCCCCATTGAAAAGTATTTTTAAATATGATTAAATATTTTTTATGCTTTGATGCTGCGAAAGATTTTGCAAACCCGACAGGCATATTATAAATTTTTTCAGCAATATTGAAGGACGTACTATAAATCAGTTTGAAGCACAGGGGTTTATGGAAAGTGTTGTGAAAGATTTAAATAACAGAAACATTGATATTACAGTAAGACAACTCGATTATATAATCTGGTGTTATGCCCGATCTTTCTATATATAACCCAATTTGACTTTTAGGCAAAAATAGGTTATAATAAATACAATAAAATAAATTTCGGAGGGCTAAAAAATTGGATAAAAAAACACAGGAACTTACATATGTGCAAAAATTCTCATCAATACGTGAAATGGTTAAAACAGCTGCCGATGAGGACGGCGAAAAGAAAGCGTATGCATACAGAATAAAAGATAAAATAACCGAAATTACATTTAAAGAATTTTACAGCGAAACATCGTATCTCGGCACGGCATTGCTTAATATGGGTATTACAAAAGACCATATTAATGTTGTTGGCGAAAACCGCTACGAATATATTGTTGTGTATCTTACTTCGCTTATGAGTGACGGGGTGTATGTACCTGTTGACAAAGAACTGCCGTTTGAAGATATGGCAAATATTATAAACGACTGCGATTCGAGCATTATATTTTATTCAAAGAAGTACGAAAAGGCTTTTAAAGAAAACCGCGATAAACTTTTAAACATTAAATATTTTGTGGGCTTTGACCGTACAGAGGACGACGGCGAGTTTTTGTCGTACGCAAAGCTTATTGAGAAAGGCAAAGAGCTTTACGAGGGCGGAAATAAAGAGTTTGACGATATAACATATCCCGAAAGCGATTTGAAAATGATTATTTATACATCGGGTACAACAGGTTTTGCCAAAGGCGTTATGTTGAGCGCACACAATATAATAAGCAGTGTGTATTACGGTATGCAGGTATCGTCAATCCTTACAAGGGGACTTTCTATATTGCCGTATAATCATTGCTACGAGGCAATTTGCGGTATTTTGGTTGCAATACACAGCCGTGCGACGCTTTGTATTAACTCAACGCTTAAGCAAATACCAAAGAATTTGCAAATATTTAAACCCGATTATATTTATATGGTTCCGGCAATTGTTGAAATATTTTACAAAAAAATATGGGCGGAGGCAAAAAAATCAAAAAAAGACGTTGCACTTAAAGCGCTTATACACACAAGCAACGCTTTGCGTAAATTGGGTATAGATAAACGCCGTAAAATGTTTAAATCGGTAATAGACTCGGCATTTGGCGGCAAGCTTGAAAAAATAGTGTGCGGCGGCGCACCGATACGTCCCGAAATAGGCAAGTTTTTTGACGATATAGGTATTGTATTGTTAAACGGCTACGGAATTACAGAGTGTTCGCCTCTTGTAAGCGTAAACCGCCTTATATCAAACGATTGCACAACCGTTGGGGTTAAACTTCCTTGCTGTGAAATAAAAATTGAAGATAAAAACGAGGACGGCGACGGCGAAATTTGCGTTAAAGGCGATATTGTTATGATGGGATATTACAAGCAACCCGCTCTTACGGCAGATGTATTATGTGACGGTTGGTTTAAAACGGGCGATTACGGAAGATTTAATGACAAAGGCCTTTTAATGATAACAGGCAGAAAGAAAAACCTTATTGTATTGAGCAACGGTAAAAATATATTCCCCGAAGAAATAGAAAACGAGATTATAGCTATACCGTATATAAAAGAGGTTGTGGTATATGCACCCGAAAAAGACGGCGGTATACAAGATAAGCTGCACGCACAGGTGTATATTGAAAGCGATAATATTCCTCAAACAAACGGCGAACCGTTAAGCGAAAAGGTTAAAAAAGATATTTGGCAGGCGTGCGCGGATTTGCCGCGTTACAAATGGGTAGAAAAGGTTATATTACGTGATACCGAGTTTGAAAAAACAACGGCAAACAAAATAAAGCGCGCCAAAATCAACAAAATTTAATATTTGTATACTATGTATATCAGTACACAACGGGCGGTAAAATTACACAAAAACAATTTATGCCCGTTGTGTATTTTTATCAAATGTCGCCTTATAAAAAATTTTGTCAAACACTTGATTTTTTACCGAAAATTTACTATAATATTATACGGGAAAGAATTAAACTGTTTCCTAAATTGGCAGTATCAATAAATATTAATTATTTAAATATAACAGAAAGAGGTAGTAAAAATGGCTAAAATTGATTTAAGCAAGTATGGTATAACCGGTACAACCGAGATTGTACACAATCCGTCATACGATATGTTGTTTGACGAAGAAACAAAAGCAGGTCTTGAAGGCTTTGAAAAAGGTCAGGTAAGCGAACTCGGCGCCGTTAATGTAATGACGGGTGTTTATACAGGTCGTTCGCCCAAAGATAAATTTATTGTTATGGACGAAAAATCCAAAGATACCGTTTGGTGGACAACCGATGAATATAAAAACGATAACCACCCTGCAAGCGAACAAGCTTGGAAATCGGTTAAAGACCTTGCAATAAAAGAACTTTCAAACAAAAAACTTTATGTTGTTGACGCATTTTGCGGTGCAAACCACGACACACGTATGGCAATTCGCTTTATAGTTGAGGTTGCTTGGCAGGCACACTTTGTAACAAATATGTTTATTCAGCCCACAAAAGAAGAGCTTGAAAACTTTGAGCCTGATTTTGTTGTATACAATGCGTCTAAAGCAAAAGTTGAAAACTACAAAGAACTCGGTCTTAACTCCGAAACAGCCGTAATGTTTAACATTACAAGCCGTGAGCAGGTTATTGTAAACACTTGGTACGGCGGCGAAATGAAAAAAGGTATGTTTTCAATGATGAACTACTACTTGCCGCTTAAAGGCATTGCATCTATGCACTGCTCGGCAAATACCGATATGGACGGCAAAAACACAGCTATATTCTTTGGCCTTTCGGGAACAGGTAAAACAACACTTTCAACCGACCCCAAACGTTTGCTTATAGGTGATGACGAACACGGCTGGGACGATAACGGCGTATTTAACTTTGAAGGCGGCTGCTATGCAAAGGTTATTAACCTTGATAAAGAATCGGAACCCGATATTTACAATGCAATCAGACGTGACGCACTTTTGGAAAATGTTACACTTGACGAAAACGGCAAAATTGACTTTAATGATAAGAGCGTAACCGAAAATACACGTGTATCATACCCGATTAACCACATAGAAAACATAGTTCGCCCCGTATCAACAGCGCCCGATGCAAAGAATGTTATATTCCTTTCGGCTGACGCATTCGGCGTACTTCCGCCTGTTTCGATTTTAACACCCGAACAGACACAATACTATTTCCTTTCGGGATTTACCGCAAAGCTTGCAGGTACCGAACGCGGAATAACAGAACCCACACCTACATTCTCGGCTTGCTTCGGTCAGGCATTTTTGGAACTTCACCCCACGAAGTATGCAAAAGAGCTTGTTAAGAAAATGGAAAAGAGCGGTGCTAAAGCATATCTTGTAAACACGGGCTGGAACGGTACAGGCAAACGTATTTCAATTCGTGATACAAGAGGAATTATTGACGCTATATTAAACGGCGATATTTTAAATACACCCACAAAGAAAATTCCGTACTTTAACTTTGAAGTACCCACAGAACTTGCGGGTGTTGACAAAAACATTTTAGACCCGCGTGACACATATAAAGACGCGTCTGAATGGGATGCAAAGGCACAAGACCTTGCAGGCAGATTTATTAAAAACTTTGCCAAATACGAAGGCAATGCCGACGGTAAGGCTCTTGTTTCGGCAGGTCCTCAAAAATAATAAGTGTATCGCTTAATAATCAGTATTATTAAATGATAAAAATAAAAGGGCTGTAGCAAAATGCACAGACCGCATAAAGCAAGAAAATACCGATAT
>USKN01000172.1 GCA_900555295.1 uncultured Eubacteriales bacterium | reverse complement strand
CTTATCTTTTTTATTACCTTTTGCTTTTTTGTTCAAATCGGGCAAATTAAGCTTTATGATGCCGTTTATAACCGACAAATTGAGTTTGCTTTTTAATTTGCCGCCGTTTTCTTTTTTAAAATCATATTCAATTTTTACGGGTGAAAACAGTATCACCGCAATTGCAAGTATAAAAAACAGCAAAATCGCAAGCAAAACCCAATACAATATTTTCATATTTTACAACCCTTTTTAATTGTTTGATTGTTCTTTAATTTCATCTTCCACGGTGTTTTCGCCTTTTACAGCATTTTCCGTATTTTCAGTATTTTCAGTATTTTCAGTATTTTCCGAATTTTCTAAATTTTCTAAATTTTCTGAATTTTCTGAATTTTCATCAAATGTTTGTATTTCAAAATCTTCGCCCTTGTCCGATAAATCCATTACCGTTTGCTCGCCTGCAAGCTCGCCGTTAAGGCTCGAAAAATTATACTCCGCGTCAACATTTGGTAAATCCGAAAGCGACGAAATACCAAATACTCTTAAAAACTCCTCTGTTGTACCAAAAAGTATCGGCCGTCCCGGTGCGTCAAGCCGCCCCACTTCTTCAACAAGACCCCATTCTATAAGCCTGTTTAAAGAACCGTCGCTGTTTACACCGCGTATAAATTCAACAGAGCTTCTTGTTACGGGTTGGTTATATGCAACAACCGATAATGTTTCAAGCGCCGCACCCGAAAGTGACGCTTTGCGTTTTTTTTCGGTCATAAGCCGTATCGGCTCGTAAAAGTCACGTTTTGTACACATTTGGTAGTTATCTTCAAGCTTAATAATATGAACTCCGCGCGTTTCGTCAAGCTCATATTTGTTTATCATCATTTTAAGCACATACTTCATTGTTTTTTCGTCTGTGTTTGTAACCTCGCACAAACGTTTAAACGGAACGGAATCTCCGCTTGCAAAAAAGAGCGCCTCAATTTCCGCCTCAAGTTTATTTAAATTATCCATTTTGCGTTTAGTTTTCCTCCGCTATTTCAATATCACTGCCGTCTGCGTCTTTATCAAGCTCCACAAGCAGTTTTTGATTTTCTTCGTATACCGTTATACGGTTTAATTTAAGCAGTTCAAGCACCGCCAAAAATATAGCCACTATTTCGTTTTTATACCGCGCACCGCTGAATATTTTTTCAAATTTAACCTTTCTTTCTTTTTTTAAACGGGTTATAAGCCCCTTTGCTTTGTCTTTTACCGACGCAGGTTCGTGCCCCACAATACCGTCAAAATTTTTCTTTGGCGGCGGTGCGTTTCGCTCCGTTTTTTCAAGCACAAGCAAAAATGCTTTATAAAGCTTGTCCGCACACATAGTATCAAGGCGTTTTTGCTCGGGTTCGTATTCAATTTTTTCGGGCAGTTTATAAAAATAATATGTGCCGTCATACTGCATACCCTTAAATTTTTCGGCGGCAATTTTCATTCTTCTGCGTGCCTTTAAAGCCTCGGTTAAGTCGTTTGCAAGTTTTTCGGGGTCTTCTTCCTCCTCGTGCCGCGGCAAAAGCGCCTTTGATTTTATATACACAAGGTTTGACGCCATAACAAGAAACTCGGTTGATACTTCCAAATCACGGCTTTCGGCTTTATTTATATACGCAATATATTGGTCGGTTATTGAAATAAGCGATATTGTGCAAATGTCAAGCTTGTTTTTTTTAATAAGATGTTCAAGCAAATCAAGCGGACCTTCAAATTCGTCAAGCTTAAACAGTAACTGTTCCATACTTTTTATCTCCGATTTTAATAAAAAAATATAAAAAATGAAAAATTATATTAATTGCGTTACAAGATTTATTACCCAAAACACACCCGAGCTTAAAAACGAAAGAAACGGGTTTAACACTCTTGTAAATATAAGAGCAAGAAGTATAAGCGACGAATATCTTTCAATTGAATAAAAGTGATATCGCATTTTGGGACTTAAAAACTCATACAGCACTTTAGAGCCGTCAAGCGGCGGGAGCGGTATAAGGTTAAACACCATAAGACCCACATTTAAAACGGCACTGTATTGAAATATATAACCCAAAAAAGTTGCAATTTCGCTTGATGGTAAATATTTATAAAGCAAGGTATATATAACAGCGCTTACAAAAGCCGTTAAAAAATTAGCAAACGGCCCTGCAAGACTTACAAGTATTATACCCTTTTTTTGATTTTTAAAGTTGGACGGATTAATGGGTACGGGTTTTGCCCAGCCGAAATGAAACAGCAAAAGACAAATTGTGCCGAACGGGTCCATATGGTCGAGCGGATTTAACGAAAGTCTGCCGCTGTAGCGTGCGGTATTGTCGCCCATAAGATACGCAACATACCCGTGCGCATATTCGTGTACCGTAAGTGCAAACAAAAGTCCCGGCACCGACAATACAAGCTGTATAAGAAAATGTGATATATTAAACAAAATAAATATCCTGCCTTTCAATGAGGTATTTGCGGTTTGTTCCGCATAGGAAAGTTAAGTTGGTATCTCTCTTGCCTATGTTTTTATATGTTTATTTTATCACATTAATTGGATATTGTCAATTTGTAATGCCAAATGTTTACTGTTTTTTAAAAAAAGTGGCACACAATAAAAACAAATTTAAAAACGTTGATTGAATATTATACACAATCAACGTTTTTATTATTTATTACTTAATTTTTTATCTTTTATTTTTTATCACCGTTTTTAAACATTTCGGCAACAGATGTTGCAAGCCCCGCAATGCCTTGTATTTCACTTGGAATAATAATTTTTGTTGCTTTGCCGTCGGCAAGCTTTTCAAGACTTTCAAAGCCTTTAAGCGCAATTACCGCGTCGGACGGGCAAGCCTCCGTTAATCTTTTTAAGCCCTCCGCCGTTGCTGTTTGTACGCTTAAAATAGCCTCCGCCTCACCCTGCGCTTCACGTATCTGGGTTTCTTTTTTAGCCTCGGCGCGCAAAATTGCCGCCTCTTTTTCGCCCTCTGCCTCAAGTATTGCCGAGCGTTTTTCGCCCTCGGCTCTTAATATAAGCTCACGGCGCTCACGTTCCGCTTTCATTTGGCGCTCCATTGCGTCTTGTATTTCTTTTGGCGGAATAATGTTTTTAAGTTCCACACGGTTTACCTTTATACCCCACGGGTCGGTTGCCTCGTCAAGTATCGAGCGCATTTTCGTATTTACTATATCGCGTGATGTCAGGGTTTCGTCAAGTTCCATTTCACCTATTATATTACGCAATGTTGTTGCGGTTAAATTTTCTATTGCCGCCATTGGGTAATCAACACCGTACACAAACAGCTTGGGGTCGGTTATTTGGTAAAACACAACCGTATCTATTTGCATTGTAACATTGTCTTTGGTAATTACGGGCTGGGGTGCAAAATCCACAACCTGTTCTTTTAAGCTTACCGTTTTTGCTATTCTGTCAACAAACGGTATTTTTACGTGAAGCCCCACGCTCCAAGTTTGATTGTAAGCGCCCAGACGCTCAACAACTGCCGAATGTGCCTGCGGTACTATGCGTATATTGGTAACCACAATTACCAAAAGCACAATAATTAAAATAATATAACCCATTTTTTGCTCCTCCCTTATATTATATAGTTAAAATAGTTAAAAAATTATAAAAATATAAAATCATTAATCCAAAACAGCTTTTATTCTGCGTGTAATTTGCTTTCTTTATACGGCGATACAATTAATCTCGCGCCGCGTATTTCCTGCACGGACACGGTTTCGCCGCAATGTATCGGCTCTCCGCTCACCGATACGGCAGACCAATCTTTTCCGTCAACCTTTACGGTACCCGCAAATTTATCGGGTGTAATATCGTCGGTTACAATACCCGTTTTTCCTATAACTCTGTCGGCATTTGTTGCCTGCTTTTTTACCGTTAATTTACGGTCTGCAATCGGTTTTGTAAACACAAGCAGCACAGCCGACAAAACGGCAAATACTATCCACTGTGTATAAAGACCCGCGCCC
>USKN01000171.1 GCA_900555295.1 uncultured Eubacteriales bacterium | reverse complement strand
CCTTATACAACATTGCAAACTTATATTGAGTTTGCCGTATTGTGTTTTTAAAAATTAAATAAGTTTTATTTTTAATTCATTTAAAATTAAAGAAAGGTGTTAAACATAAGGCATAATCAGGGTTTGGGGGAGAATACGCCTGTATGTAAAACACCTTTGCTTTATCAAAAATCAGTTGCCGTACATATACTGTTTTATCTTACACCGAAAAGCAAATCTGCATAATCGGGGTACGGCCAGAATTTTCTGTCTGTTAATGTTTCTGCTTCGTCAGCCGCAATTCTAAGTTCTGTCATACGGCTGAGCACTTCGTTTTTAAATGCGTCCGCCTGTTTTTGCGGCTCGCTTATTTCATTTGTATCAAAAATTGCTTTTTCAAGCGCTTCGCATCTTGTATACATAACACCCAAAAGCGATGAAAGTTTTGAAATAAGTTTTTCTTCGTAAGTACAATCGGCTGTGCAAACTGCTGTTTTCTTTGCTATTGCAGTTTGGCTCAACTCATTTATAAATGCGCTTACGCTCGGCATAATATCTTTTTTTGCCATATCAACCATTGTAAGAGCTTCAATGTTAATAATTTTAGAATAGTTTTCAAGTCTTATTTCATATCTCGATTCAAGCTCCGACTCGGTAAATACTTTATGCTGTGTAAACAATGTTTTGTTTTTGTCCGATACAAGGTAGGGCAAACATTCGGGTGTTGTTTTAAGATTGAGAAGTCCTCTTTTTTCTGCCTCGGCAATCCAAGTATCGTCATAACCGTTACCGTTAAATATAATCTTTTTATGGTCTTTAATAACACGGATTATGAGCGAATGAAGTGCTTCGTTAAAGTCTTCTTTGCCCTCAAGCTCATCTGCAAACTGTTTAAGCGATTCGGCAACAGCCGTGTTTAAAACAATATTTACATCGGCAATCGACGCGGATGAACCGAGCATTCTGAACTCAAATTTATTACCCGTAAATGCAAACGGCGATGTTCTGTTTCTGTCGGTTGTATCTTTGGGGAATTTGGGGAGTACGTGAACTCCTACTTTGAGTATTGACTTTTCTTTTGCGTCGTAATCCTCTTCTTTTTCAATTGCGTCAAGAATACTTGTAAGTTCATCACCCAAAAACATTGATACAACTGCCGGGGGTGCTTCGTTTGCACCAAGTCTGTGGTCGTTTCCGGCTGATGCAACCGAGATACGCAGCAAATCCTGATAATCGTCTACCGCTTTTATTACCGCACAAAGGAAAAGCAAAAATTGTGCGTTTTCGTGCGGTGTTTCGCCGGGGTCAAGCAAGTTTTTGCCCGTATTGGTTGAAATTGACCAGTTGTTGTGTTTACCACTTCCGTTTACACCGGCAAACGGTTTTTCGTGGAGCAGGCAAATCATACCGTGTTTTTTTGCAATTCTTTGCATAAGCTCCATTGTAAGCTGGTTATGGTCGGTTGCTATATTTGTTGTTGTAAATATGGGCGCAAGTTCGTGCTGTGCGGGAGCAACTTCGTTATGCTCCGTTTTTGCAAGAATACCGAGTTTCCAAAGTTCGGTGTTTAAATCGTCCATAAATGCGGCAACTTTGGATTTGATTGTACCAAAGTAATGGTCGTCAAGCTCCTGACCTTTGGGCGCTTTTGCACCAAAAAGCGTTCTGCCCGTAAAAATAAGGTCGGGACGTTTATCGTACATATCTTTATCTACAAGAAAATATTCCTGCTCGGGGCCTACGGTTGTTTTAATTGATGTAACCGCGTCGTTACCGAACATTTTAACAATTCTCATTGCTTGTTTGTTAATTGCCTCCATTGAGCGTAAAAGCGGAGTTTTTTTGTCGAGCGCTTCGCCGCCGTATGAGCAAAATGCTGTGGGAATACAAAGTGTTTTACCTTTTATAAAAGCATAAGATGTAGGGTCCCAAGCGGTGTAACCTCTTGCCTCAAATGTTGCTCTTAATCCGCCCGACGGAAAACTTGACGCGTCAGGTTCGCCCTGTACAAGCTCTTTACCCGAAAATTCCATTATAATATTGCCGTCGTCGGTAGGCGATATAAAGCTGTCGTGTTTTTCTGCCGTAATACCCGTCATCGGCTGAAACCAATGTGTAAAATGTGTTGCGCCGTTCTCGATTGCCCAATCTTTCATTGAATTGGCTACAACATTGGCAATGTTTATATCAAGATGCTTACCGTCCTTTATAGTTTTTTGCAATGCTTTGTATACGTCTTTCGGCAAACGTTCTTTCATTGTGGCGTCGTTAAATACTTTGCTGCCGAAAATTTTTGCTACACTGTTCATAATTTAACCTCTCCTTTGATATAATTTTTTGACAACGTTGTTTTTTATACAATAAAAAAAGGCAACGGACACTATGATTATCTAAAATCACAGGCTCCATTGCCTTTGTTGCTGTCATTATACATCAACATAAAATAAATGTCAACACTTTTTTTAAAAAAAATGTTGTAAATTGTGAATATTGTGCACTTTTTACATACAACAAACTTTATATAAATGTTAAATGCAATAATATGTCTAAAATAACTTACAAATATTGACTAAACATTTTAAAAATGATATCATCAATGCTGGAGGTGTATATATATGAAATTTACCAAGATGCACGGTATAGGCAACGATTACATTTATTTTGACTGTACGGGCAAAAACGGAGAAAATATGATAAAAAACCCCGAAAAGCTGTCGGTTGCTATGTCAAAATATCACTTTGCTGTGGGTGCGGACGGAATTGTACTTATAATGAAGTCGGATATTGCCGACTTTAGAATGCGTATGTTTAACGCAGACGGAAGCGAAGGGAAAATGTGCGGAAACGCAACACGCTGCATAGGTAAGTATGTATATGAACGCGGACTTACCGATAAAACCGAAATTACGCTTGAAACATTGAGCGGAATTAAATATATTAAACTTACGGCAGAAAACGGAAAAGTTTCGCAAGTGTCGGTTGATATGGGAGAGGCGTCGTTTAAACCCGCTGATGTTCCCGTTGTGTGTGATTATGACGAATTTGTGAATAAACCGCTTACAATTAATAATGCGGTGCAAAATGCAACTTGTGTTTCGGTCGGCAATCCGCATTGCGTTATTTTTACCGATACCGATATTGATACAATTGAGCTTGAAAAAATAGGACCAATGTATGAAAATGCCGAAATTTTTCCGGAGCGAATAAATACGGAATTTGTTAATATAATTAACAAAAATACGCTTAAAATGCGTGTGTGGGAGAGAGGCAGCGGCGAAACGTTTGCATGCGGAACGGGTGCGTGTGCTGTTGCGTCAAGTGCGGTAAAATGCGGAATTTGCAAAAAAAACACCGATATAACCGTTATGCTTAAAGGCGGTAATCTCAAAATATGTATACAAAACGACGGACATATTATAATGACGGGACCCGCAAGCTTTGTTTATGACGGCGAGCTTTGCAATGAATTTATTGAAAAGGAGAATTTACAGGATGCTTAAAATAAACAAAAATTATCTTAATTTAAAAGAAAGTTATCTTTTTTCGGATATTAACAAAAGAGTTAAAGAATACGGCGAAAAAAATCCCGGCGCAAACATAATTCGTATGGGTATAGGCGATGTTACGCGTCCGCTTTGCGGGGCGGTTGTAAAAAATCTTGCCGACGCGGCTCACCAAATGGGCACAAAAGAGGGATTTCACGGTTACGGACCCGAACAGGGATATGCTTTTATAAAAAGTGAAGTTAAAAAATATTATGCCGAAAACAACGTTGATTTGGATGAAAATGAAATATTTATATCCGACGGTGCAAAGAGTGATGTGGGCAATATTCTCGATATTTTTTCAAGTGATAACACAGTGCTTATTCCCGATCCCGTATATCCCGTTTATGTTGACACAAACATAATGGACGGCAGAAAAATTATATATGCCGACAGCAACGAACAGAACGGTTTTTTGCCCATGCCCGATAAAAACGTAACGGCGGATATTATTTATATTTGTTCGCCAAACAATCCCACAGCCGCGGTGTACAAC
>USKN01000170.1 GCA_900555295.1 uncultured Eubacteriales bacterium | reverse complement strand
TTTGATTTTAATTGCAATTTCGCCTGCCGTAAAAGAATATTACACATTTAAATCAACAAGCGGTAACGAGGTGACGGTGCAAATACCCGAGGGTTCAACAAGCGCCGATATAGCAAAAATATTAAAAGAAAACGGTCTTATAAAATACGAAACGGCATTTAAGCTTAAAGTACGCCTGTCGGAGTATAACAACAAACTGCGTTACGGTACATTTAATCTTAACACGGGAATGTGTATGCGCGATATTATAGCGGAGCTTGGAGGCGGCGGTACATCGGGCGATGTGGTATTTACCGTACCGGAGGGCTTTTCTGCCGAAAATATTGCCGCGCGTGCCGAAAAATTGGAAATTTGCACTCGTGAGGATTTTATAAAGGCTCTCGGCGACAGCTACGAGTATTCGTTTATCAGTCAAATTCCAAACGAAACATATAAATATAAACTCCAGGGTTTTTTATTTCCCAGCACTTACAGATTTAAAAAAAATACACCCGCGCACGAGGTTATAAATACTATGCTCGGCGAGTTTGAAAAGCAGTACCGAAACGTATCTGACGGCGGTGACGATATTTTTGCCGTTGTAACCATAGCGTCGCTTGTTGAGCGTGAGGCATGTCTTGACAGCGAGAGGGCAACAATTGCCGGCGTTATAAAAAACAGGCTCAATAACGGTATGCCTCTTCAAATTGACGCAGCGGTTGTGTATGCGGTAACGGACGGCAATTACGATAAAACATCGGTAACATACAGCGACCTTAAAACAGAGTCGCCGTACAATACGTATCTGAACAAAGGCCTGCCCTCAGGACCTATATGCAATCCCGGCATAAAATCGATTGAGGCGGCATTAAAACCGCAAAATCACGATTATTTGTACTATCATACCGATGAGAGCAAAAAAGACGGCAGTCATATTTTTACTCAAAACTATGAACAGCATACAAGTACAATGCAATAACACGGAGGTTTGGTAAATGAAAATTATAATGGCTTTACAGGGGCTTGATATCGGCGGCGCCGAAACGCACGTTGCGGAACTTGCAAAAGAAATAAAAAGGCGCGGACATAATGTTATAATGATATCAGGCGGAGGAGTATACCAAAAAGAAATTGAGGATTTTGGAATAAAGCATTACACCGTACCCGTAAAATACCGTAAAATAGCGGATATGGCAAAAGCAAAAAAAATGCTTAAACAAATACTTTTAAAAGAAAGGCCCGATATTGTGCACGCACATGCGCGTATACCCGCATTTTTGCTGGGGCTGCTGCACAAAGAAATGAAAAAATCGTTTGTGTATGTTACCACCGCGCATTGGACGTTTGACACATCATTTTTACTTAAAAGGCTTACCTGCTGGGGAGATAAAACCCTGTGCGTGAGCGACGATATTAAAAAATATCTTTTAAAAAACTATAATGTTGACGAAAAAAATATTTATATAAGCATAAACGGGATAGACTCGGGTAAATTCAACAAAAACGTGTCGGGCGAACGCATAATGAAAGAGTTTAATTTAAATCCCGATATAAAACGGATTGTGTATGTGAGCCGTCTTAACCCGGCAGTTTGCGCACCTGCTTACGGCCTTATAGAAAAAGCCGAAAAAATAAATTCGGCGGCGGGCGGAGTTGAAATATTAATTGTAGGCGGCGGCGACTGCTTTGACGATATGAGAAAAAAAGCCGAGGCGGTAAACAAAAAGCTCGGAAGACGCGCCGTTATTATGGCAGGACCGAGAACCGATATAAACGAACTGCACGCAACCGCCGATGTATGCGTAGGTGTAAGCCGTGCAATACTTGAGCCTATGCTTATGGAGAAAAAATGCGTTGTTGCGGGGCAGGAGGGTTACATTGGAGTACTTACCCCCGAAAAGCTTAAAGAGGCTATGCTGTGCAACTTTACTTGCCGCGGCTGCAAAAAGCTCGATTTTGATGTGCTTGCGGACGATGTAATTAAACTTTTAAATGCCGACAGCGAAACGTCAAAGCAAATTACCGACTATGGCAAAGAGGTTGTTGATACCTACTACTCGGTTAAAAAAATGGCGGACGACAACTTAAAAATGTACAGCGACGCATTGCGCGATATGCGCACCGAGGCGGCAATACTCGGATATTACGGTTACGGTAACTGCGGTGATGACGCGCTTTTAAAAGCAATTACGGACGATATGAAATCTATAGACGAAACGTTTAAACCCATAGTGCTGTCGCACACACCGCAAAAAACACAGGCCGAATACGGAGTTGAATGTATAAACAGATTTAATATAAGCGGAATACGAAAAGCTTTTAAACGTGTAAAACTGCTTATAGTGGGCGGCGGTAGCCTTTTGCAGGACGTTACAAGCACAAAATCGCTGCTGTACTATCTTTCGGTAATAAAAATGGCAAAAAAAGAGGGCATAAAAGTTATGTTGTATGCAAACGGAATAGGCCCCATTATACGCAAGCAAAATCAAAAAAAGGCGGCAAAGGTGCTAAACGAGGTTGATGTAATAACGCTTCGCGATGAGGACTCCGCAAAACTGCTTAAAACACTCGGCGTTACAAAACCGCGTATTCAAATTACGGCAGACCCCGCATTCGGGCTTAAAAAATGTAGTGATGAACGTACTGCCGAAATATTAAAAAAATACGGCTTAAAAGAAAAGGAATACGTTTGCATTTCGGTACGTGATTATGTATCGGACAAGTATAATATAAGAGAGGATATGGCAAAAACAGCCGACTATATTGCAAAAAAATATTCGTGCATACCCGTATTTGTACCTATGCAGGGCATACGCGATACGGCGGTAAGCAAAGATGTTATTTCAAAAATGGGCCAAAATGCCGTATTTGTTGAAAATACATTAAAGGCGGACGAACTTTTGGGACTTTTGAGCAAATCACGCGCTATAATTGCGGTACGGCTGCATATGCTTATATTCGGAGCACTTGAAAAAATACCCGTACTCGGAATTGAGTACGACCCAAAAATAAAATCGTTTCAAAATTATATAGGTCAGTTATACACATTAACGCCGCAGCAGCTTAAAGACGGCAGTTACAAAGAAACGGTTGACAGCTTTTTAAACAATGCCGATACAATACAAAAGGAACTTGAAAAACGGTTGCCGCAGCTTAAACAAAAAGCTTTTGAAAATGCGCAGACGGCAATAAAATTAATAAATGGAGATGATAAATAATGGAATACACTTACAAACCCACAGGCGTATGTTCACGCCAAATAAAAATTGAAACTGACGGCGATGTAATAAAAAAGGTAGAATTTACGGGCGGATGCAGCGGCAACACCCAAGGCGTTGCAAAGCTTGTTGAGGGCAGAAAAATAGATGATGTTATAGGCGCTGTGGAGGGTATACAATGCGGCTTTAAAACCACATCTTGCCCCGATCAGCTTGCACAGGCTCTAAAGCAGATGAAAGAAAACAAAGACAATTGAGGAAAAACAAAGACAATAAAGAAAATATGTTAAATTTGACTTTTAACGGCATATGTGATATTATTTAATAAATATGCGTAATTTTGGAGGTTTATATATGATTGCACCTATTAAAACACGTCCCGTATTTAAACAGTACATTTGGGGCGGCGACGCACTTAAAAAAGTATACAACAAAAATATACCCGATAATTTTGCGGCGGAGAGCTGGGAAATATCCTGCCTTGACGACGGACTTACGGAGATTGCCGAGGGCAGGTATCAAGGAAAAACATTAAAAGAGGTTATTTATGCAAACGAAAAGGAAATGCTGGGCGACAAAAAATACGATCAATTTCCGCTCCTTGTAAAGCTTATTGACGCAAATAACAATTTATCGGTGCAGGTTCACCCCGATAATGAGTATGCCCGTATTCACGAAAACGGAGCGCTCGGAAAAACAGAAATGTGGTATGTTATAGACGCCAAGCCCGGTGCAAAACTTGTGTATGGCTTTAAAAACGGTACAACAAAAGAAATGTTTGAAAAAGCCGTAAAAGACGAAAATCTTGACCCGCTTTTAAACTATG
>USKN01000169.1 GCA_900555295.1 uncultured Eubacteriales bacterium | reverse complement strand
TAAAATTTGACGGTGTACAGCCGTATTCCGTTTCAAATGCTTTTGTAAAATGCGATGTATCGTAAAATCCCGTGGACACCGCAATTTTTGCAAGCGAAAAATTTGTTGTTTTCATTAAAACCGCTGCACGCTTTAAACGGTAACGAATTAAAAACCGCGAAGGAGAAATTTTCATTGTTTCCAAAAATATTCTGTAAAGATATGTACGGTCTATATTTACAAAAGACGCTACATCTTTTACGGTTATTTGCCTAAAATAATTATTTTCTATGTATGACACGGCATTTTTTACATAATATTCGCGTATGTTATTGTTGCATACGGGCACACTTTCCGAAAGGACGCGTAAGTTGCCGATTATTTTGCTCATAGCAATATAAAAATATCCCAAAACGTCGTATCCGTCGGTCTTGTTATCTTTTCCAGCTGCGTGCATTTTAAATAGCAGATTTATAAATTCTTTTGTATCTTCAAACGAAAATACGGGGGTATGTTCGTCTATTCCCGAATTTTTACACAGCACTTCATCTCCGTTACCGGCAAAATTAACGTAAATATATGTAAACGGTTCCTTTTCATCGGCGGTGTAACTGTTTGCAATATCGGGAAAAATCATAAATCCGTCGCCTTTTTTTAATGAATATGTTTTGTTGTTGTCGGTAAATGTACCTTTGCCGTCGATTATAAAATGTGCCGAATAATGCCCGTATGTGCGCGGCGGAACCGTGTGCAGCGGCGAGCATATTGTAAGCCCCACCTGTGATATGCACATTCCCCGTTCAAATTCAATATGAAGATTATACCTGCTGCTTATAATGGTACACATATGCTATACCTCCGTTTCGCCGAATATTGTCATAACAAGCATTTCAAGCTCCGACCAAGGTGCGCTTTTTCCCGATTTTATGCGATAATCCGCTCTTTGGCAGTTGTATATGACATTGTTAATATATTTAAGTGATACATTTTTTAGCTTTTGCATATCATTTTTTACAAAATAATCACGCTGTCCCGTAATTGAGGCAATTTCCCGTATTGACCTGTCTGATAAAAGTTTTATTTTTCTGTAAGCCGAAAATTTGGCAAATACGGCGCTTATTATTGCAATCGGTTCGCTGCCGAGCACTTTTAAATTGTCAAGTTTTTTCAACGCGTCCGCCGTTTTTTTAAGTATCATATCCTCCGACATTTCAAATACGCGGTTTTCAACGCTTTTTGGAACAAGACAGTCAATGTCGGCACGTGTTATATGATTGTTTTTACGTTTATACATAATAAGCTTATCGAGTTCTTTTTTTATATTCATCATTCCGTCGTCACAGCTGTCAATAAGGTACTCTATATCTTTTTCGTCCATTGTTTTTGCGTCTTTTTTTAAAATATTTTGACACCAATGTATAAGCTCGTTTTTCTTTTTATACACAAACTCCGCAGCATAATACTGTGATGATGCCGTTTTGTATATTACGCTCCTTTTGTCAATTTCGGTTTCGTTAAATACTATTACGGCATAATCGGGAATGTTTTTTACAAGCTCACCCCAAAATTTTTTATCGCTCTCATTTGCCTTTTTTACAATGCCGGTATCTTTAAGTATAAGTACTTTCCGCTCACCGAAAAAAGGATATGAATTAATAAATTCTTCCACAGTCGGCTGCTCGGGTTTTTCGTGAGCAATACGCAGCATATTAATATCGTTTGCGCCGTCGGGGCATACCGCGTCACGTAACAGATTTGTGCAGTAATCTTTAAGGTATTCCTCCGGGCCGTATAAAAGATAAAGGTTTTTTATTTTGTTTTCCGAAATATCTTTTCTTATTGTATTCATTTAAAAACTCCTTTTGCGGGCATTACTTTTTTGCCGTCAGATATAAATTTTAATGTTCGGTTTTCGTATGTACTGCAATATTTATAATTATTGCCCTTTAAAAACAGCACGGTATTGTCGTTTCCTTTTGCCGCGCTTACCGCAACATATTCTTTGGCGGTGTTTTTAATAAATGTTTTGGTTACATAAGTAAAATCTCCGTATCGCGGTAAAATCACAATGTCAGATTTAATGTTTAATTTGTTCAGTTTTGAAATTTCGTATTCGCCCGTATTGCCCGTTATAAAAAATGATGTATTTCCGTATGCTAAACGGTATGCGGCAGAGCTGTTATTCTTTTTAAAGCTGCTGTTTTGCGCGGGTGCGTATGTTTGCACCGACAATTTTTTTAAATAAATATCGCAATTGTTGTATTTTATATTTAAAACAGGTACATTATACTTTTCGGCCGTTTGAAGTATAACCTTTCTGTACGGGTCCGCTTTAACGTCTTTTAACACTTCTTTGGGCATTACAATTTGTTTTACAAGTTTATTTTGTATAAGTTTTTGTACTCCGTTTGAATGACCTTTATCGGGATATGTTAAATAAAGGCAATCTATATGCGTAATTCCTTTTGCGGACATATACGTCATTAAAATGTTTTCGGCAGGGTCTCTTTCGGTTTCGCTTCCGCAATCAAACATTATAAATTTTGTGCAAAATCCGCGGTTTATTTTTACCAACGTGCATTGCCCCTGTGCCATATTAAGTATATCAAAACGCACACCTGTATTTAAAATCCGCACAACGGGGGATATAAAGGCAAAAATTGCAAACAAAGCTACAATGCATTTTACCGCAAAGCGCTTGTTGTAATACTTTATAATAAAATATGTGCATACAAAAATTAATATAATTGTAAAAAATGCGGCAAAAAAGTTTAGCCGATTTACATATATGTAAGAAAAACTCACAGATGACGCGGCTTTTGCCGTAACGTTTATTGCATATGCTCCGATATACGGAATAAAGGAAAACACTTTTAAAACAGGTGACGGCATAAAATGCGCAAGCGGTGCAAATATGGCAGACGATACAAGTGTTA
This sequence comes from uncultured Eubacteriales bacterium, assembly GCA_900555295.1. Taxonomy (GTDB): domain Bacteria; phylum Bacillota; class Clostridia; order UMGS1810; family UMGS1810; genus UMGS1810. Next base: position 1,172 of record USKN01000169.1, on the reverse strand, counting down.
TTCCGCCCAAAGGTATTACCGCAAGATTTGCGGCAGGTGCAATAAGCGATATTCTGCTGAATGTGTATACGCATACGGGTAATGATACAATGCTTGAACACAAACTTGGGGTTATTGATAAATTATCCAATATATTTAGGTTTATAAAACCGCCTAAAAGCCTTTTTGATACAAAAGATGTAATAAGCACACCGAGCGTTGATGTAAATGAAAGCCAAAACCCCGTATTGTATAAACTGTTCGGCATAAATACCGATATTAAAACAGCCGAAAAAACAAGAGAGCGAACAGGGTTGTACTCACGTGTAAGTATTACCGCACCGCACGATATAAGCGACATAAAAAGAACTTTGTATACTGAAACGCCGCTGCCTGTAAATATAAGCAAAAAAAGCGCCGTAAGAACTGCCAAAACAGAATATATATATTTGCGTTTGCCTGTTTTTATTTTTAAAAAGGCAATTGGCAGTAATGTAAAACCGATTAATATTCCGGCGTGCAATCCGCTTACCGCCACTATATGGTAAATGCCGGCAGCAATATAACAGCTGCGCATTTCGTCGGAAATATTTTCACGGTCGCCCGTAAGGAGAGCTTTAATAAGACCGAGTTCATCTCCTTTAAATGATTTTTCGAGTGCAAGTATTGCCGCTTTGCGCATTTTTAATATGCAGTACTGCGCCTTTGACATAACGGAAGCGGAAGATATTTTGTTTACGGATATATATCTGTCCAATGTACACATTGCCGAAATGCCTTTTGATTTTAAGTATGTTCTGTAATCAAAGCCGTTGTCGTTAAGCGGCAGCGAACCTGCGGATATTGCAGACGAAAATTCTATTGTGTCGCCGTATGCCGGTTTATATTTATGATTTTTGGCAATGCTTAAACGTATTTTTTGAGGTTTAAGCGGAGCGTCGATTTTATTTACCTGTGCCTCGCATACGGTATATTTTTCGTTTGCCTGAGGCATAGATACAATAGTTGCGGTAAATGCATATTTTTTATTTGGAAATTCTGCGGCGGCATCATATACTTTTTTAAAATTGTTGTTGAAAACCGCCAAAGATATTATAACCGCTAAGATTGTTAAAACGGTATATAAAAGACGCATATTGCGCATAATAAACTTTTTCATTTGTACAACTCCGTGGCACATATTTATATATTAT
>USKN01000168.1 GCA_900555295.1 uncultured Eubacteriales bacterium | reverse complement strand
AAGCCCCTAAAAGAGGGTGTAGAAAAACGCTTTCGTTTTGCTACACCCTCTTTTTTTTAATACCCGAATACGCCTTCAAGCGAATCGTCAAAATCTATCCATTCGTTTACATCTACCGTTTTGTATTCATTGTGAGTTATACGTATTACAACGGTTTTTATGCCCGCATTTATTACCATACGTTTGCACATTGCACAACAGCTTGCATTGTTTACCAGCTCGCGCGTATTATAATCCTTGCCTGCAAGGTACAGCGTTGCACCTATCATATCTTTGCGTGACGCGCTTATAATTGCGTTTGCTTCGCTGTGTACACTGCGGCACATTTCGTAACGTTCGCCGCGCGGTATATTAAGCGCACTGCGTGAGCATTTTCCCAGGTCGATGCAGTTTTTGCGCCCTCTCGGTGCGCCCGAATAACCGCTTGATATTATTTCGTCGTTGTTTACAATTATTGCACCGTAGTTACGTCTTAAACAGGTTCCGCGTTCCAAAACCGTTTCGGCTATATCCAAGTAATAGTTGTGTTTGTCAACTCTTTTGTTTTGTTCGCTCATTTGAGTTTATTCCTCCGTATATCTGTTTTTTATTTCATTTGCCTGGTTTATAAGTTCCTCGGCATTTTTTAAAGTAATTTCGGTTATTTCGGCTCCGCCGAGTGTGCGTGCAAGCTCTGCCGCGCGCTGATTTCCCTTTATTAAATCAACCGTTGTGTGCGTACTGTTTAGGTCGGTGTGTTTTTGTATTAAATAATGTGAGTCGGCAAGCGCCGCAATTTGGGGCAGATGCGTTATGCATATTACTTGTTTTTGACGGCTTATTTTTACAAGCTTTTCGCCTATTGCCTGTGCGGCACGTCCGCTTACACCCGTATCTATTTCGTCAAATATAAGCGTGTCGGCTGCCTCGCCGCTTGCATATACACTTTTCATTGCAAGCATTATACGTGAAAGTTCGCCGCCCGACGCTATTTTTGTAAGCGGTTTAAAATCGTCGCCCACATTTGTGCATATTAAAAACTCTACATCATCGGCACCGTTTGCATTATAGTCACAGGGGGTGATATTTACCTTGAATTTTACTTTGCTCATTTCAAGGTCGCACAGCTCTTTCATTATACCGTCGGATAATTCTTTTGCGGCGGAACTTCTTATTTTGGTTAATTCATCCGCTTTTTCTCTGCGCTCCCGTTCAAGCTCGGCAAGTTTTTCTTTTAATTTATCGTTGTTTTCGTCGCTGTTTATTATTTCGTCAAGCTCGGTTGAAATTTTGTCGTAATACTCAAGTATTTGCTCAACGGTATTACCGTATTTTCGCTTTAAATTGTAAATGGTATCAAGGCGCTGTTCAATTTGCGAAAGTTCTTCACCGTCGTAGTCTATACTGTCAAAAAGGCTTTTAAGCTCTCTTGTTTTATCGCCTATAATATATGCCGCATCTGCCAATTCGTCGTGAATTTGCTTTAGCCTTTCGTCATATTCCTGCACATTTTCAATTTCGTTTATACCGTCCCATATAAGGTCGTGAGCCGAGGGGGAATAGTCGCTTCCCTCATATATTTTTACATATGCCGTCTGTGTTGCGTCGGCAATGCTTTGAATGTTATCCAAAAAATCGCGCCGTGTTTCAAGTTCGGTATCTTCACCGGGTTTTAACTGTGCCTCTTCTATTTCATCTATTTGATATTTAAGAATATCAAGCCGCTGATTTTTTTGCTGTTCGTCCGCTTGGCTTTTATCGAGCTTGTTTTTTACGCTGTTATATTCATCATATATTTTTTTGTATTCGTCGTATTTTGGTTTAAGACTGTGTTTTGCGTATTCATCCAAAAATATAATATGATTTTTTTTGGCAAGTAGCGATGTATTATCGTGCTGACCGTGAATATTTATAAGCTTATCACCCAATTGTTTAAGTACGGTAAGCGTTGCGGGCACACCGTTTATGCGTATGCTGTTTTTACCGTCGGTATTTATCTCGCGCGATATCATAAGCTCGCCGTCACACTCAATATCAAGCGTTTCGGTTACAAATTTTTCAACCTGTTCGTTTACTTCGGCAATGGCCGTAACTTTTGCTTTGCTTTCGCCGCTGCGTATTATCGATTTTGAAATTCTTTCGCCTTTGAGCATATTTATAGAATCTATAATTATAGATTTTCCTGCACCCGTTTCACCGGTAAGTACATTAAATCCGCCGCCGAGTTCAACATCTGCGGTATCTATAACAGCTATGTTTTTTATGGTTAAATTCTTTATCATAATGTCACCTTTTTATATATTAACACACATTTTAGGCAAGCTTTAGTGATGTATGTATTTTGCAAGCTTTGCCACCAATTGTTTTGCGCTTTTTTCGTTGCGTACCACTATCATTACCGTATCGTCGCCCGCAATTGAGCCTACAATTTCCTGCCAGGTAAATGTATCGAGCGCATATGCAACCGCCTGCGCCGCACCCGACATTGTTTTAAGCACTACATTGTTCATTGCATAGTCAACGCCCACTAAACATTGGGCAAACACGTTCTGCAATTTATCGTTTATTTTTATATCGTTGTCTTTTGCGGAGGCATATTTATACACGCCGTCGGGAGTCATTACTTTTACTATACGCATTTCCTGCAAGTCACGCGAGGTTGTTGCCTGTGTTACGTCACAGCCTGCGTCCGTAAGCAATTTTGTGAGGTCTGCCTGTGTTGATACCGTATATTTATCTATTATTTCCAAAATTTTAAGCTGTCTGTCGCTTTTAGTCATAGTTTTAATTACCTCCCAATTTTTTGCTTACCAAATCGTAAAAACTGTTGTTACCTATTTTAACAAGTGTAGCTCTGTAGGGGGAGCGCTCAACCGATACAATATCCGCTTTTTCGAGTTCAAATCCCACCTGACCGTCCGCCGTTAAAACCGTACCCGTAGTTGTTTTGTTGCGCAGTCCTATGCTTATTTTACTGTCGGGCGGTACTATTATCGGCTTTGACGATAACGTGTGCGGACATATAGGCGTAATAATGCTTAAATCCATACTCCCCTCCACAATAGGTCCGCCGGCGCTCATTGAATATGCCGTACTGCCTGTTGGAGTTGCAATTATAAGCCCGTCGCCGTAATATGACGATAAATAAAATTTATCTACATAAACATCCAAATTAACCATTCTTTTAAATGCGGGGCGCGATATTACAATATCGTTGAGTGCGTCAAGGGTAAATACGATTTTATCGCCGCGCCGTACCGAAGCACGCAGCATAAATCTTTTTTCGGTTGTATAATCGCCGCATAAAAGCTTTTGTATATTTTTTTGCATATCGCATATTTCGGTTTCTGCCATAAACCCGAGTGTGCCGAGGTTTATACCGAGTATTGGTTTGTTGTATAAGGCAGCGTCACGTGCCGCCGCAAGTATTGTTCCGTCACCGCCGAGCACAATTACCGCGTCACAGTTTTTTATAATTTCTTTTTCGCAGTTAAAGCCCGTACCGTATAAAAGACGGCATTTTTTTTCAAGCATATGCGTAAGCTTGTTTGTAATTTGCATATTAACATCTTTTTCTTTATTGGTAATAATTGCAAAAGTTTTCATTTTATGCTCCTTTACAGCACTTTTATACATTAATTATACAATTTTTATTCATTTAAGTCAATACCTCATATTTGCAATTTGACAAAAAAATATGTTACAATTACAAAAAACGATTTGGAGATATTATATATGATAATAAAATGCAAAAAATGTAAAATATACTTGACTTTTATAAAAAAGTATGATATTATAAATGTAAAGCTAACTTTACATTTATAAACAAAGGGGTGGTTTGTATTAATAATATAATTGCCAAATTGCGTAAGGAGCATAAAATGACACAGCAGGCATTGGCGGATTTGTGTAATGTATCGCGCCAAACGGTTGTATCGCTTGAAAACGGTAAATACAACCCGTCTATTATGCTTGCACATAAAATTGCGGGCATATTTCAAAAAAATATTGAGCAGGTTTTTATTTTTGATGAGGAGGAATAAGCGATGAATAATACTCAAAAAATCAAATTTGATAAAAAATTAAAAAAACGTATAACCAAATACGGTATATTAATAATCGCCG
>USKN01000167.1 GCA_900555295.1 uncultured Eubacteriales bacterium | reverse complement strand
CCTCTTTTTACTGTCAACTCTCGTCTGCAAAACAAAAAAAGAACAAACTGATTATTCATCAATCTGCTCTATTTTTAATATATCATCAAATTTAATTTTGGTTTCATCGGTAAAAGTCAATGTATGCTCCGCGTCATTAATATGTCTTACATCACCTGTATAATCAATATATTTGCCGCCTTGCTTTTTTTCATCATTAACAAAATACGTTACATTAACTTTTGGTCTTTGCCGTATATTCCCTCTTATTGCATTTAATTGGCTGTTTATTATTTCAATTTCATATTCGCTTAATTCAATTTTTTTATCGGTAACACGTGCTGTTTCCCTTATTTTTTCATCGTCCCCCGCCAATGCCGAAAAAGAAGCAAACTGTGCCGCTCTGTCGTGCATTGACATATGTTTTCTCGTCGCCGATGTATGATGACTTAAATTTATAATATCACTGTAATCGTCTTTCATTTTATGCTTTATGCCCTCCTATTTGTCCGTTTCGTTCAACCGTGGTTGCCCCCTGCTGTAAATTCATACCGCGCAAAATGGCATTTTTGCCGTATTTATTTTTAAGTTCAACAATTACCTTTTCCACACGTTTTTCCTTTTCCAACAGTTCGTCTGATTTTGCTTTGGCATCATAATCGGTAAACAAGTCGGTTTGCTCGTAAACAGGGTTTTCGGCAACATCATTTTCGTATTTAACATTATTTGCCGTTATATTTATTCGGCGTGACAGCAATTTGGTATTTCCTATACGTTCAAAGAGCTTAACCGCTGATTGAGATATAAGTTTTGACGACGCCGTGTACCTGCCCAAATTAAATGTTCCGTGTGCGTGCTTGGGAATTTTTCTGCCGTAATTATCTGTTGTTATTTCACCCTTGTAATCCTTTTTTATATCTTCATTTTTTATATTCTCAACATCATAACCAACAGTAAGCACAATTTGATTTGTAACAACACCTCTTTGCACTAAATCAAGCGATAAAAGCTCACTCATTTCTTTTATAATAAGCTTTGTAAGTTCGTAATCATAAGGCCTTTGCAGCACTTGTCCCGAGCTTATACTGCTGTTTTGCGGACGATACGACTTTATGTCAGCAATTGTACAAGGCTCCCATCCCCAAGCGTGGTCTATTAACAGCTCTGCATTTATTCCAAACATCTTATACAGCTTATCTTCGCCCTGTTTGGTAAGTGAAAGCCGGGCAATATCACCCATTGTAAAAATACCGCCGTCACGCAGTTTTTTTGCATACCCTTTCCCGACGCGCCAAAAATCGGTAATAGGCATATGTCCCCACAATTCTTTGCGGTATGCCATTTCATCAAGGTATGCAATCCTTGCCCCGTTTTTATCGGGTTTCATTTTTTTAGCGTATACGTCCATAGCAATTTTGCAAAGATACATATTTGTACCTATGCCAACCGTCGCGGTAATTCCCGTTTGCCTTAAAACATCTCCTATTACCGTTATTGCAAGTTTGTGGGCTGTCATTTCGTAGGTTTTTAAATAATCGGTAACATCTATAAAAACTTCATCTATAGAATAGACGTGTATATCATCGCTTGAAAAATATTTAAGATATATCTCGTAAATACGTGTGCTGTACTCCGTGTAAAGTGCCATTTGGGGTTGTGCAACAATATAGTCCAATTTAAGATAAGGATTTAATTTAAGTTCCGACATTATACACGATTTGCCGTTTAACTTTTTTCGCATTTTCATTGCACGAAAAGCGTTATAACTTTTTACACGCTGTACAACTTCAAACAAACGCGGTCTGCCTGGTAAACCGATTGATTTAAGCGACGGTGATACGGCAAGACATATTGTTTTTTCCGTCCGAGAGTTATCAGCAACAACAAGGTTTGTATCAAGCGGATTTAATCCGCGCTCCATACATTCAACAGATGCATAAAATGATTTAAGGTCTATTGCAATATATACTTTATTCAAACTGCCACCCCATATTTTTTATTTATTCCGTTTTCGTTTCTTTTTACCGTTTTTAATAATATCAAGTTCGTTTAATAGATTTTCGCTTACCATATCGGGACGTCTTTTAACGGTAAGTTCTATTGCCTGTTGTCTCCTCCATTTGTTTATTTCGGCGTGATTGCCCGACAGAAGTACATCGGGTACCTTTACTCCGTGAAATTCGTACGGTCGTGTATAATGAGGGTATTCAAGCACACCGTCAAAATGCGATTCGTCGGTAAAACTTTCCTCGTTTGAAAGCACACCGTCAACCATACGGCTTATACTGTCTATAACAGCCATTGCCGGTATTTCTCCGCCTGTTAACACATAATCGCCTATTGATATTTCCTCATCTACAATTTCATCTATTACACGCTGATCAATACCCTCATAGTGACCGCATATAATAAGTATGTCAGATTTATCTTTTAGCTGTAAAGCCTTTTTTTGGCTAAAAACAGTGCCTTTTGGCGACATATAAATAACATACGGCTTGCACCCTGCCGTTTTGCACACATATTCGTATGCATCGTATATTGGAGGCGCTTGCATAACCATACCTCTGCCGCCGCCGTACGGTGTATCGTCAACACGATTATGTTTATTGCCCGCCCAATCGCGTATATTGTATATATTAAATTTTAAAATGCCGTTTTTTTTCGCACGCCCGAGCATACTCTCTCCGAGTACACCCTCAAACATTTCGGGAAAAAGAGTTAAAATATAAAAATTCATTTTAAATTCCTCATATGTCTTTAAGTCCGTCGGGTACTTTTACCGTTATTTTTTTACCATTGCTGTCTATATTAATAATAACATCTTTTATTGCAGGCAAAAGCAATATTTTTCCATCATCGCTTTGCACCGTATATACATCATTGCTGCCTGTTTGAATTACATCCGTGAGCTTACCTAGCAAACATTCTTTATTATCATTGATTATTTCGTAAACCTCCATCCCCGTTAAATCGGCAATAAGATACGTATCGTCGGGAAGACACGAAAATATATCCTTATCGGCATATAATATTAAACCGCGCATTTTTTCGGCATCCTCAACCTTATCTATTCCTTTTAATTTTAAAATAACACAGTTTTTTTGATATTTTATGCCGCAAACATTAAATTTATTTTCGCTGTTTGTATAAACGCTGTCTATAACATCAAATACTTCGGGAAAATCAGTCCACGGAATAAGCTTTATTTCGCCTTTTAAACCGTGTGTATTAACAACTTTACCCACTTCAATTAAGTTAATCATATAATAATATCCCTCACTTTTAAAAGAGGGTACTGCAAAAAGCAGTACCCTGTAGAATTACTGTACAATTTCAACAACAACGTGTTTGTTTTCTTTGGCAGCGGCGGCTTTCATAACAGTACGCAAAGACTTTGCAATTCTGCCCTGTTTGCCTATAACCTTGCCCATATCATTTTCGTTAACACGAAGTTCCAATGTTATCGATTGCTCATTTTCAATCTTCGTAACACTAACCTCTTCAGGATAGTCAACCAAAGATTTTGCAATATATTCCAATAATTCTTTCATATGCAGCAACCTCCTTATTTTACAATACCGCTGATTTTAAGTAATTCCTTAACAGTATCTGTAGGCTGTGCTCCAACCGACAACCATTTTTCTGCTTTTTCGGCATCAATGTTGATTGTTGACGGATCTGTAAGAGGATTGTATGTTCCAATCTGCTCAATAAATCTGCCGTCTCTCGGATATCTTGAATCAGCAACTACTACTCTGTAAAAAGGAGTTTTTTTAGCGCCCATTCTTTTAAGACGAATTTTAACCATTATTTTCACCTCCGATTATAAAAGATTTGGTAAACAATATATAAACAGTATTTTCGGGTAAAAAATAATATTTTATCTTCTGCCGAAAAGTCCCCCGAAACCGCCCATTGAGCGTTTCATTTTTTTGGGATTACTGAATTGTTTCATAAGTTTTTTCATTTGTTCAAACTGTTTTAAAAATGCATTCAGTTCAGCAATGCTCGTACCGCTTCCGAGTGCAATTCTGCGTTTACGGCTCGAATTTATTATATCGGGTTTTGTACGCTCCGCCGGAGTCATTGAAGTAATCATTGCCTCAATATGCGCAAGCTTTTTTTCGTCGATATTTACACCGCTCAAAGCCTTTTGATTAACTCCGGGCATCATACCCAAAATATCAGTAAGCGAACCCATATTTTTCATTTGAGCCAT
>USKN01000166.1 GCA_900555295.1 uncultured Eubacteriales bacterium | reverse complement strand
AAAATTGCTGTGTTGTCTATATTTTTATGTGTTGCACTTCATATGATAACATACCGAGCCTCTCCTCAAGGTGAGGCCACCCTTTGTGTTTATTGTTATACAAAATGTAAAATGCAGTAAAGAATAAAAAATTAAAAATTATTAAAATGCAATTTGATTTACGCACAATCCATGGATGCTGATAATATAAAACGAGCGACCACGCAGGGTCGCCCCTACAGATGAGGTGAAATTTACGCACAATACATGGATGCCGGTAATATTAAAACGAGCGACCACGCAGGGGCGCCCCTACTGAACACACATTACCTAAACGGGTGCGTTTTAGGTGAAATTTATTGGATTGTTATAAACCGTTTTAAAATAAAACTATCTAAAAAAATGCATAAAACGAAATAGTGAAAATTATATAATATTTACAACAATAAAAATAAAACTTGATATTATATAGTTGGATATGGTAAAATATTGATATAAAAAAACCGCCAACAAGGCGGGTTTTAAATAGCACACATCTGTGCAGAACGTTAAACGAACGATTTGAATAAATTTTTATTTGAACTCGTAAGTGTAATTTTATAGGGTAGTAAAATCCTATTACATAAGATATCATATCACAAAAGAGGGGAAATGTCAAGATGAAATATGATGAAAATAAAGAATATTTTTTGGGACTCGATATAGGAACAAATTCCGTTGGCTATGCCGTAACCGATAATAAGTACAAAATAAATAAATTTAACGGTAAGGCTATGTGGGGAGCGCAAATTTTTGATGAATCGTTTACCGCTGAGGAAAGACGTGCATTCAGGTCGGCACGACGTCGGCTGCAGCGTAAAAAGCAGCGCATTGAATTGCTGCGCGAATTGTTTGCCGTTGAAATTTCAAAAAAAGATGAATTTTTTTATAAACGTCTTGACGAAAGCTTTTTGTACAGAGAGGATAAAGATGAAAATATAAAAGATATGTTTAGTTTGTTTAATGATGATGATTTTACCGATAAAACATATCACGATAAATACCCTACAATACATCATCTTATAATGGATATTATAAACAATAAAGAGGCGCACGATGTTCGTTTGGTTTACCTTGCAATATCGTATATACTTACACATCGCGGACACTTTTTGTTTGATGTTGACGGAGACAGTATAGATAAAATTCTTGAGTTTGACAGTGTATTTAACAATTTAAAGCAATGCTGTGATATATTGCCTTGGGAGATAATTGACCAAAAGGATATGGAAAACGCACTTAGAAAAGAATTTGGAATTAAAAAAATTCAGGAAAACCTTAAAACTGTTATTTTTTCATCTTCAAAACCCAATAAACAGCAAACCGAATTGATTAAAGCTGTTTCGGGCGGACAGTTTATGCTTTCAACGCTTTTGCAAAATGAACAGTACGCTCAAACGGAGTTTAACAAACTGTCGTTTTCAAAATCGGATATTGACAGCACACTTGAAGGTGCGGCACACGAACTCGGTGATGATTGCGAAATGGTTTATGCACTCCAGGCGGTATACAATTGGTGTCTTACAATAAATATTATGAAAGATGCCGACGGTAAGTATATTTCAAACTCCAAAATAAAGGTTTATGAGGCGCATAAAGAGGATTTAAAGCTGCTGAAGTATTTTATAAAAAAATATAAAGATTGTAAAAAGTATGATGAAGTTTTCAGAGTTGTTGACGATAAACTTAAAAACTATGTTGCATATTCGCAAAATGTTACATCTGTCGCCAAATGCAAAAGGGGAAAACTTAAACGGGCAACGTACGAAGAATTTTTGGATTATATAAAATCTGTAATAAATACCATTGAACCCGATTTGCAGGATAAAGAAATATATGAAAAAACGGTTCAAAAAATAGCAGCCAAAGAGTTTATGCCAAAGCAAAAAACAACCGATAATCGTGTAATACCGTCACAATTATATTATTATGAGCTTAAATCCATACTTGAAAACGCAAAAGAATATTTGCCGTTTTTAAATAGTGTCGATGACAGTAATTTAAGCGTTTCGGATAAAATTTTAAGTATTTTTGAATTCAGAATACCTTATTATGTTGGTCCGCTTAATAAATATCACGGTAAATTTGCGTGGCTTGAACGTAAACAAGGTAAAATATACCCCTGGAATTTTGACAAAATGGTTGACCTTGAAAAAAGTGAAGAAGCATTTATAAGGCGTATGACGGCAAAGTGTACATATATAAGAGGCGAAGATGTTTTGCCTAAAAACTCGCTTTTATATTCAAAATATATGGTTTTAAATGAAATAAATAAAATAAAGGTAGACGGATATCCAATATCGGCAGAACTTAAACAAAGGCTGTACAATGAACTTTTTGTTAAACAAAATAAAAATGTCACCAAAAAAAGCATTATTGCATTTTTAAAAACAATAGGTGTGGAATGTGAGGATATAAGCGGTATTGACGACAGAGTAAAATCGTCTTTAAAATCATATCATAAATTTAAAAGAATGATAAACTCGGGTATACTTACCGAAAGCGATGTTGAACAAATTATAAACAGAGCAACTGTTACAACAGATAAAAAACGATTTAAATTGTGGCTTAAAAATACGTTTAGCAATATTGAAGATAACGATATTTTGTATATTGCAAATATGAATTTTACGGATTACGGCAGATTATCATATAAACTTTTAAGCGGTATACAGGCACCAAATCCCGAAACAGGTGAAATGCTTACAATTATTCAAATGATGTGGGAAACAAATTATAATTTAATGGAATTATTGTCGGAAAATTTTTTGTTTGCCAAAGAAATCGAAACATTAAATAATGAATATTATTCGCAGTATCCTCAAACGCTTAACGGTATTATGGACGATATGTATGTATCACCGTCGGCAAAACGTTCTATATACAGAACTTTGGATATTGTAAAAGAGATAATTCATATTAAGGGCAAGGCACCGTCTAAAATATTTGTGGAAATGGCGCGCGCAAAGCAGGATGACCCGAAAAGAACCGAATCCAGGAAAAATGCTCTGCTCGAAAAATACAAAGCACTTGACAGGGCACAGTACAGCGATATTATTGAACGCTTAAACGGCGAAACAGACGAAAGACTTAAAAGCAAAAAGCTTTTCCTGTACTACAGCCAGCTCGGGCGCTGTATGTACACAGGTAAAAGTATAGATTACAGTTTGTTAAATGACAGTAATAGATATGATATAGACCATATATTTCCGCGTGCAAAGGTAAAAGACGACAGTTTTAACAATATGGTGCTGGTTGAAAAAGAGGCAAACGGATTAAAAAAAGATATATATCCGATAGACAAACAAATTCAGGATAAAATGTCGGGTTTTTGGAGTGCATTGCGCGGTAAAAATATGATATCCGATGAAAAGTATTACCGCCTTACAAGAACTTGGGGGTTTAAAGACGAAGAAATAGCAGGTTTTATTAACAGACAGCTTGTTGAAACAAGGCAGTCAATTAAAGCGCTTACCGTTATTTTAAAGCATTATTGTAAGGATATTGTTTATGTTAAAGCGGAACTTGCAAGTAATTTCAGGCATACGTTTGAACTTGAAAAAAGCCGTGCGGTAAATGACCTGCACCACGCAAAAGACGCATATTTAAATATAGTTATGGGTAATATTTACGATGTTAAATTTACAAGAAATCCTTTAAATTTTGCAAAGCAAAATCACGATAAATACACATTAAAGCTTACGGCAAAAAATAATCAGGGTTTACTGTCGCACGATATTGAAAGGGCGGGCGTTTGTGCTTGGAAAGCGGACGGTACGTATCTTAAAACCGTTTTATCAACAATGGGCAAAAACAATATAAATTATGTTCGCTATGCATATTCGCGTAACGGAGGGTTTTATAATCAAACAATTAACAAAGCTCCTCACGGCGATAACAGCCTTATTAACATAAAAAACAATTTAGATACTGCCAAATACGGCGGCTTTAACAATACAACCGCAACGTACTTTACAATGATAACACATACCGACAAAGGCAAAAAGGCAATTTCGGTAAAACCGGTTGATTTGCTTGTACGTAAAAAATTTGAAAGCGACGACGTATGGGCTTGCAAATGGTTGGAAGAACGTTATAATTTGGAAAATGTTAACTTTGTACCCGGAAGAAAAATATTGAAAATTAATACGTTAATTGAGATTGACGGTTTCAGGGCAAATATTGCGTCGAAATCATCGGGAGGTA
>USKN01000165.1 GCA_900555295.1 uncultured Eubacteriales bacterium | reverse complement strand
GAAAAACTGCTTATCCTCGACGAACCTGCCGCAGGGCTTGACCCGTTTATAACCGAAGAATTTTATGAAATAATAGGTAATTTAAACAAAAAAGAAAACATTACCGTTGTAATGGTGTCGCACGATTTGGAATGTGTAAAAAAATACGCAACGCACGTACTGCATTTGGGCGATAAAAGCTGTTATTTTACGTCAAAAAACGATTATTTTGCAAGGGGTAACCAAAAATGATAAATACAATTATTCAAATGTTTTCGTACAATTTTATATTGCATGCACTTATTGTAGGCGTACTTATATCGCTTTGCTCGTCACTTTTGGGTGTAACTCTTGTGCTTAAACGGTACTCTATGATTGGCGACGGTCTTTCGCACGTGGGATTTGGCGCACTTGCGGTTGCAACCGCACTCGGTATGTCGCCGCTTGCGGTAACGGTTCCCGTTGTGGTAATTGCCGCGTTTTTCCTTTTAAGGTTAAACGAAACGGCAAAAATAAAAGGCGACGCCGCAATAGCAATGATTTCGACGGGTGCTTTGGCATTCGGCGTAATAACAGTATCGGTTTCAACAGGACTTAATTCGGATTTATACAGCTATCTTTTCGGCAGTATTCTTGCCATGAGCAAAAACGACGTATACTTCAGCATTGTACTTTCTGTAATTGTGCTTTCGGTATACATTTTATTTTACAACAAAATTTTTGCGGTAACGTTTGATGAAGCTTTTGCTAAAGCCACAGGCGTAAGCGTAAATATGTTTAACAGCCTTATAGCCGTTCTTACGGCTGTTACAGTGGTGTTGGGTATGCGTATGATGGGATCAATGCTTATATCGGCGCTTATTATATTTCCGTCGCTTACATCTATGCGTATTTTTAAAACGTTTAAAAGCGTTGCCGTGTCGTCTGCGTGTCTGTCGGTTGTGTGCTTTGCAATAGGAATGTATATTTCGTTTGTATACAATCTGCCGACAGGTGCAAGTATTGTTGCGGTAAACATTATAATGTTTATTATATACAGCGCTGTATCAAAAATAAAAACAAGATTATAAAAAAGGATAAAACTAATGAAAAAAATAAGAACATTTTTAATAATACTTACGTTTTTTTGCATTACAATATTTGTGTTGAATGCAAAAGCCTCAAACGAAACGTACAATGCAATAATATACCCTGCATACATTTTTGATTATACGGTGGTAAACGTACGTGCGGACGCAACTACCGCGTCGGATATAAAAGGTGTTGCCGATATGTACACTCCCGTAATAACCACCGGCGAAAAAGACGGTTTTTATTCGGTAAAAGTGCGTTGTTCCGACGGTAATGTTGTATACGGATATATTAAAAACGATTATATAAAACCGCTTACCCATACAGGCACATACTATGTATGCGAAACACAAAGCGGATTGTATACCCCTGCTCCGCTGCTTAAATATCCGTCTTTTAACTCCGACAAAACAAAATCAATAGATGTATACGAAAATGTAAACGGCTATTTTGAAGTAGGCGGATATCGCTATGTTGAATACAACGGTATATACGGATTTGTTCAAAGTTCAAATCTTAAACCGGGGTATTACAAGCATAGTTATACCCAAAACGAATTAAAGCTTGCGCAAAAAATTGCCGATAATTCTCTTATATATAAAATAAACAGCAAAAAGGTAATATATAATTCAAAAACATACGAACTCGACTCGTATATAACGTTAAGAGATAACCTTACAATGATTCCCGTAAAATTTTTAGATGATGTTTTTAATGCCCAATTAAGATGGAATGATACCGAAAAAAGCACCGAAATCATTATGAACAATAAAAAAACAACAATACAAATAGGCTCAAACATTATTACAATCGACGGTAAAAAAATTAGTTTTGCAACCCAAGCGGCAATTATTAATTCACGTACATATATACCCGTTAAAGCCGTTTCGCAAATTCTTGGACAAAACGTGTATTATACAGGTAATACAAATCCGATTATAATTTGCGGCGAGGATGCAAATATAGATATAATAAAAAAATCTCTTGAATATATAAACCAAAAGTACAAATTTGAAAATTCGGCACACACACTTCTTTGGCCCGTACCGTCGTCTAACGGCATAAGCAGCTGCTTTTATGACGGCAGAAACCATATGGCTATAGATATAACAGGTGAAGAAAAATGCGAAATTACAGCAAGCGCCGACGGAGTGGTAGAATACACAAATACCGATTGTACACATAATTACAGCAAATATTCCAACTGCTGCGGCGACGGATACGGCAATAATATTATGATAATTCATAACGAAACGCAGGACGGATTACAGGTTAAAACACATTACAGCCACTTAACCGATGTATATGTAAAAAAAGGCGATACCGTTAAAGCGGGACAAGTTATAGGAACAATGGGCTGCACGGGATATTCTACGGGTGTACACCTCGATTATGAAGTATACAAAGGGTTAAACCGCATCGACCCGGGTGAAATGCTCATTATTCCAAGTACTCTCCGCTTTACAGGTACAACCTCCGATTGCTGTGAGCCTTATATAAACAATCTTTTAAAAAACAACGGTTAAAAGCATTTTAAATTGCTCTTTACCGTATACGGCGTGCGGATGCCCCGCAGGCATTACAATTGACTGTCCCTCGGTTAATTCGTAATCGATACCGTCTATTGTAATTTTACCCACGCCGTCAATGCAGGTTACAAATGCGTCGCCGCCCGATGAATGAGTGCTTATTTCTTCATCTTTATCAAACGAAAACAAAGTTATGCTTACCGCATTGTTTTGAACAAGCGTTTTGCTTACAACTTGTCCTTGCTGATATGCAATTTGCTCCTTTAAATTAAGGACTTCCGCTTTTTTTATGTTTTTCATTATCTCTGCCATAATTAAATACTCCTATTCATTATTTAATTTATCAAGTTCTTCGCTTAAATTATTCCACGCTTCATATAATTCGTTTAATTGGTTTTCTGTTTCCTCAATTTCGGTATAAAGTTTTTTTGCCTTTTCATAATCAGAACCGCTTTGTTCAAGTTCTGCATTAAGCAATTCAATTTTCTTTTCACATTCGTTAATATCAGCCTCGGTTTTTTGCACCTTTTTTGTTTTACTTTTAATCTCCGCATTTTTTCGTTTTGCCGTTTCATAATCAACGGCAGATTTTTTTGCACGGTTTGTATCTGTAACAGTAATATCTGTTTCCTCGGCAATTTTATTCAAATAATAATCATAATTTCCGTTGTAAACTTTTACACCGTTTGGTGTAAGCTCAATTATTTTATCTGCTGTTTTATTTAAAAAGTATCTGTCGTGCGATACCATAATAACCGTACCGTCAAACATTTTTACAGCGTTATCCAGCACTTCTTTGCTCGGCAGGTCAAGGTGATTTGTAGGCTCGTCCAAAACCATTGTATTTGCCTTTTTACTCATAAGCGCCAAAAACATAAGCCGCGCTCTTTCACCGCCGCTTAAATTTGAAACGGGTTTATAAACATCATCATCCGTAAACAGCATTGTGCCGAGAAGTGTTCTTATTTGAGTTTCGTCAAGCGACGGAAGCCTGTCCCACAATTCGTCTATTACGGTTTTTGAATTATCAAGCATTGTTTGTTCCTGGTCATAATAACTTATTTCAACATTTCTGCCAAACTCAAACTCACCGCTGTAATTTTTATTAATATTTAAAAGAGTTTTTAACAAAGTGGTTTTTCCAACACCGTTTGCACCTATAATTGCCGCCTTTTCACCGCGCTTTACGTCAAACGTTATATTATTGGCAATTGCGGTTGGCTTTCCCGATTTTTCAACACGCAATTCAAGATTATCAACATTTAATACGTCTTTGTACGACGGATACTCCATTTCAAAGCTGAATTTGCACGCTTTTAATTCCGAATCGGGTTTTTCGATAATTTCCATTCTGTCAATCATTTTTTGCTTGCTTTTTGCACTTTTTGCAGTTGACGCGCGTACTCCGTTGCGCTCAACATATTCGGCAAGCCGTTTTATTTCTTTTTGCTGTATTTCGTAATGTTTTTGCTCCGTTTGCGCATTTTGTTTTTTCATATCGATATATCCGCTGTAGTTACAGGTATACTTTGTGCATTTTGTACGCTCTATTTCATAAATACAGGTAACTGTTTTATCCAAAAAATATCTGTCGTGCGATACCATTATCATAGTACCGTCATAATCGGAAAGTGCATTTTCAAGAGCCTCTCTC
>USKN01000164.1 GCA_900555295.1 uncultured Eubacteriales bacterium | reverse complement strand
CAGCCTTTGGAACACCTAATTCCAAGAGATATATAGGCAAAAAAGGAATAATCATGGTGTAGCATATAGCTAATACCGTCATGGCAGCCGTAATAATCCATACATTTCGCATGCCACCACGAGTATCATCTGCGATTGTACTCATCTTTCGCCTTCTTTCCACATATAAAAGTGTATAAAAATATGCTTTTACAAAATTATATAAAGAAGAATTTTTCTTTGCCTTATCAATTTTTTGCTCCGTTTGCTTTTCGCTGTTTAATACTTGGTTTACCACATTGCTTGCCATACATAATCACCCCTGTTATACATATTCTTTTCTTTTATATTTTAAACAACATTTTACAAAAAATGTATTAAAAAGTGCAAAAAGGGAGCCATCTTGGATCAGACAGCCCCCTAAAAAACTTCTTATTTAATTTTAAAGTATAATACCATATTTTTACACAGTTGTAAAGACACAATTTTATACAAGTGTAAAATTATACAACACTTATTTAAATTTGTATAATAACTATTTAATTAAGCCAAAGTATATTAAAACCAAAACACCTAATACAATACGGTAATATCCAAATGCTTTAAAATCATGTTTTTTAACATATCCCATCAAAAATTTTATTGCGGCAAGCGACACTAAGAACGAAACAAGAGTACCCGTTATAAGTATTTGCCACTCTGTCGACGATAAATTAAAACCAAATCCAAGCATTTTAAGCAAGCTTGCTCCAAACATTACGGGAATTGCAAGAAAAAACGAAAATTCACTTGCACATTCACGCGATGTACCCAGCATTACCGCACCAAGTATTGTTGAACCCGAACGTGATGTTCCCGGTATAAGCGCAAGCATTTGAAAAGCACCTATTGCCAAAGCACGCTTATATGTAAGTTTATTTAAATCGGTAACATTCGGTTTTTTGTTTTTATTTTCAATTACTATAAACAGTACACCGTATATTATAAGTGCGGCAGCTATTACATATGGCGTAGACAAGGCAGTATCTATTATATTTTCAAGCAAAAACCCTGCCACGGCTGCGGGTATTACCGCAACAATTACCTTAAACCATAATGTCCAGGTGCTTTTTTTCTGCTCCGCTGTTTTTTTGGGCGAAAAAGGGTTAAGTTTGTTAAAAAATAAAACAATAACCGCCAAAATAGAACCAAATTGAATTACAACCTTGAACATATTCATAAACCTTTCGGATACATCAAGATTTAAAAATTGGTTTATAAGCAGCAAATGTCCCGTACTGCTTATTGGCAGCCATTCGGTTATTCCTTGCACAATTCCCAAAACAACCGATTGAATAAACATTATCACGTTCAAAATATAAACCTCCGTTTTTAATTAATAGTATTATATATTAAAGAGCAATTGCGAATATGTGGGATAAGGCCAATATTCCGTCGGCATATGAGCCTCAATTGCGTCTATAACTTTACGCGCCTTTAACATTTCGTCAAAAACATTCTTTTTATAGTATTCGGCACAAGCCTTGGCATCCTGTTCAAAATCGGGTGCATTTTCAAGCGCATTTGTAAGAATATTGTATTCATTGTATAATTTAACATTTAAATCGGTTAATTCTTTTATAATATTCTGTTCAACCGATATATTTATATCGGGCATAAGCGTTTTCTTTAAAACGGCCGTATCGGTAAGCTCCTTTACATATTTGCATACAGAAGAAATCATATCCTTGTGTATCATATCCGTAATGGTGTTACCTTCAACATTTACGGTTTTAGAGTATTCTTCAAGCATTATTTCGCATCTTGCCTGCATTTCGCTTTCCGTAAATATTTTATGTCTTGTAAACAAATCAACATTCTTTTTGTCGAGATAATGCGGAACAGCCTCGGGAGTAGACGAATACATTGTAAGTCCACGCTTTTTAGCTTCTTCAACCCATTCATCGGTATAATTGTTGCCATTAAATATTATACGTTTATGCTGTTTTAAAATTCGGCGTATAAGATTATGAACATTTTGTTCAAAATTATCGGTACCGTCGTTTTCAAGTTCATCGGCAAACTGTTTAAGTTCGTCTGCCACAGCAGTATTAAGCACAATATTTGCGTCGGATATTGATGACGCCGAACCAACCGAACGAAATTCAAATTTATTACCCGTGAATGCAAAAGGCGATGTTCTGTTTCTGTCGGACGTATCTTTTGTAAAAGTCGGCAATACGTGTACACCCGTTTGCATTTTTATTTTTTTACCCTCACTGTAATCCGCGTCACTTGCAAGTGCCTCAACAACTTCACCGAGCTGGTCGCCTATATACATAGATATAATGGCGGGCGGTGCTTCGTTGCCTCCCAAACGGTGGTCATTACCCGCACTTGACGCCGAAATTCTTAAAAGGTCCTGATACTCGTCAACAGCCTTAACAACAGCGCATAAAAATACCAAAAACTGTAAATTGTCGTGCGGAAATTTACCCGGTTTTAAAAGATTTTCGCCCTCATCGGTGCACAATGACCAATTATTGTGTTTTCCGCTTCCGTTCACACCTGCAAAAGGCTTTTCGTGGAGCAGACACATAAGTCCGTGGCGCAGTGCAACTTTTTTCATCATTTCCATAGTGAGCTGGTTATGGTCGCTTGCCTCATTTATTGTTGTAAACACAGGCGCCATTTCGTGCTGTGCAGGCGCAACCTCGTTATGTTTGGTTTTTGATAAAATACCAAGTTTCCACAATTCCTCGTCAAGGTCTTTCATAAATGCCGAAACACGCGGTTTTATAGCACCGAAATAATGGTCGTCAAGTTCCTGACCTTTCGGCGGTTTGGCACCGAATAAAGTACGTCCCGCAAATATAAGGTCCTCTCTTTTATCATAAAGTTTTTTATCTATTAGAAAATATTCCTGTTCCGCACCCACTGTTGGAATAACATTTTTTACGGTATTATTTCCAAATAATTTTAAAATTCTGAGTGCCTGTTCATTTATAACTTCGCAAGAACGCAAAAGCGGTGTTTTTTTGTCGAGTGCTTCACCGCCGTACGAGCAAAATACGGTAGGAATACACAAACTGCCGTCTTTAATAAACGCATAAGCGGTTGGATCCCAAGTAGTATATCCGCGAGCCTCAAATGTTGCCCTTAATCCGCCCGACGGAAAACTCGACGCGTCCGGTTCACCTTTTATAAGCTCCTTGCCGCTAAACTCCATAATTACTTTTCCGCCGTCGGCAGGTGCAATAAAGCTATCGTGTTTTTCGGCTGTTACACCAGTCATAGGCTGAAACCAATGCGTATAGTGAGTTGCACCCTTTTCAATTGCCCAATCTTTCATAGCGGTTGCAACAACATTTGCCGTTTCCATAGAAAGACTTGTGCCTGTTTCTATGCATTTTTTTAAAGTTTTGTAAGTGTCTTTAGGCAATTTTGCTTTCATAACCGTTTCGTTAAATACATTGCTCCCAAATATTTCTGTAACCCTGTTCATTTTGTTTCCCCTTAAAAATACCTGTTTGTTTATAATTCAACTCTGTTGTGTATACTGCCGTTTAAAAAACAATCAATATTTTTATATATCTCATTTATACAACGGCTGCGCGATTCATATGCACCCCAAGACATATGAGGCGTTAATAACACATTTTTATAATCTTTTATTGCATATATGGGGCTTTGCCGCAATAACGGTTCAACCTCATATACATCGCAGGCAAAGCCCGCAATTTTTTTGTCGCATATTGCATCGGCTACCGCTTTTTCGTCGGTAACCGCACCGCGCGCCATATTAACAAGAATACAATTTGGCTTTAAAAGATTTATATTGTCCTTATTTATTATATGGCGTGTTTCATTATTAAGCGGAATGTGAATTGTTAAAATATCACTTTGCATAAGCAATTCATTTAATGTTACACATTCGGGTACATCTTTATGTTTTTTGTATACAATAACTTTGCATCCGAACGCTTTGGCAATTTCGGCAACTTTTTTACCTATTCCGCCGTAACCCATAATTCCCCACGTAAGTGATTTAATTTCGTGATAAACGGGTACAATTGAGGTTTGTACCCCACTTAAAGTATATGCACCGCTTTTTACGTGCAAATTATACTCATTTATATGGCATACAAGCGCCAATACAAAAGAAACCGTTACTTGTGCAACACTGTCTGAAGAATAACCACGCACATTGCAAACGGCAATGCCGTTTTGTTTGCAGTAATCGGTATCTATATTATCAAATCCTGTTGCCGCAACACATATAAGCTTGTTGTAAGCGTTTAAGTTAGTACCGTT
>USKN01000163.1 GCA_900555295.1 uncultured Eubacteriales bacterium | reverse complement strand
CTTCGCTGACATGGCAAACTTTAGCTATTTCAGGGAAAGTAACCAGATCTTTTTCCACCATCTGATGTATCTGGTTTAATTCTCCGACAGATCCGTCGGCTGTTTTAAATATAGATGTAAGCGCGGCATTTGTTGACGTAAATGTACACCCCACAAAATCGGAGGTGCGTTTTTCGGACGATAAAAAGGTATACAGCGCCATATATTGGGCGGTAAAAAATGCGCTTGCCGAAAAAAAATACGTACCCGAAATTACATTTAACACATCGGGCAAAACGGATAATGTAAAGGCGAATGAAACTTTTGACAGCAAGGAATTTATAAATGACTCAAAGCCCGAGAATACAGTAAAAGAACCCAAATATGTTCCCGTATCCGATAAAGGTTTTAATTCGCCCGAACGGAACAGTGCGTCGGATATTAATATGCTGCGCGACAGCTTTATAAAATCACCGTCGGAGCGTGAAACGGTGTCGGAAGTTAAGCCTTACGAACATATTGAGCATATTGAACGTAAAAAGACAGCGTTCGAAACAGCAGAGGAAATTGCACCGCAAAAAGACGGCGGCGATTTATTTGAAGAGCGTTTTGCAAAAGGGGACGCTTTTGCCGCAAATAAGATAAATTCGGCTTGCGCCGTACTTGATAAAGACGAAATTACAGAGGATAAAAAACAGCAAAATAACGAAACAGAAAAAAGCGAAAAAGAAGAAAAAGAAGAAAAAGTACAGCAAACCATAGATATAAAAACAAACAGTTTTAAAGTGGCGGGGCAGATTTTTGATACATATATTATAGCCGAAAAAGACGGCGAAATGCTTTTAATAGACCAGCATGCAGCACACGAAAGAATTTATTTTGAGCAGTTTGTTAAAGATTTTGAAAACCGAAATATTCAGCCGCAGGTACTTTTAATACCGTCGGTTGTGCGGCTTGACCCCATATCGTTTGACTCGGCGGTTCAAAACACAGAGTTTTTTAAACAACTCGGTTTTGAAATTGAGCCGTTTGGGCAAAACACTCTTGCGGTGCGTATGATACCGTATATTATGGACGAGGATACAGTGTGTGATACCGTTACCGAAATATGCGAGCTTATATCGCAAAAAAAGGAGAGCGTATCTAAAGAACTGTACGAAAACGCACTTCATACAATGGCGTGCAAACGCGCCGTTAAAGGCAAAAGCGAACTTTCGGCGGTTGAAATGGAAAGCCTTGTAAAACGTGTGCTGGAGTTTGGCGACATAAACACCTGCCCGCACGGCAGACCAATTATGATTAAAATGACAAAATATCAGCTTGAAAAGCAATTTAAAAGGATAGTGTGATATAAAATGAAAATAGCGGCAATAGTAGGACCCACCGGTGTGGGAAAAACCGAAATATCCATTTATACCGCAAAGGCGCTCAATGCCGAAATAATATCCTGTGATTCAATGCAGGTTTATAAGGGTATGGACATAGGCACGGCAAAAATTACCAAAGACGAAATGCAGGGTGTAAAGCATTGGCTTTTAGATATAGCCGACCCGCGGCAAAACTTTAGCGTGTGTAATTTTACCCAAATGTGCAAAAGTGCCGCCGAAGATATTTCATCACGCGGGAAGCTGCCGTTAATTGTGGGCGGTACGGGGCTTTATGTTGACTCGTTTGTAAACGGAGCCGAGTTTTGCGAGCAAAAAAGCGATATTAAATACCGAAAAGAGCTTGAAAATATTGCCAAAAACAACGGGGCAGAATATTTACACAAAATGCTTGAAAAGGCAGATAAAAAAAGCGCCGAAAAAATACATACAAACAATGTAAAAAGAGTAATACGCGCGCTTGAGTACTATCATTTAACAGGCAGTACAATATCACATCACAACGAGCGCGACAAATTGCGGCCGCCTGCGTACGACTGTATGTATATAGGTCTTACGCGCAATCGCGATGAACTGTACAAAAGAATAGATATGCGTGTTGACAAAATGCTTGCCGGCGGTCTTTTGGATGAAGTAAAAAAACTTGTCGGCGGCGGTATTAAAAAAAACTGCACCGCAATGCAGGCGCTCGGCTACAAAGAGTTACTATGGTATATGCACGGCTTATTAACATACGGCGAGACGGTACGCATAATAAAGCGCGATTCAAGGCATTATGCAAAACGGCAGCTTACGTGGTTTAACCGCAACAAAAACATACATTGGATAAATTTAAGCAATTATTCAAATATAAGCGACGCGGCGCACGAATGTGAAACTGTAATAAACAATTTTTTAAAAGGGTGAACACAATGAAAAAGGTGCTATGGAAATTTGTATTTACAATACTTGCGGTGTTTATAGCCGTAAATATTTTTAAATGGGCAAACTCATCGTACAAAACCGAGATTGCTATGAGCGGAACGCTTGAAAAATCGTTTGCGCTCGACGGTATTGTTGTGCGTGACGAAGAATATGTAAGCACAAAATCAAAAGGTGTTTTGGAGGCAAAAACATCCGAGGGCGAAATAGTTAAAAACGGTAAAATGTTGGGAAGTATTTATTACGGCGATATAGACGACGAAACCAAGAAAAAGCTTGTGGTTATAAACCAGCGTATTGCCGAAATCAATTCCGCTCAAAATTTAAACGATTCGTATACAAACGATATTCATAAAATAGAGAGCAACATTGCATCAAAGGTAAACGATTTAACAATGGCGGTGGTATCTAAAGATGTATCGCGCGTGGCGGCGCTTAAAACCGATATAAATATATTGCTCGATAAAAAAAGCACGGTAAGCGGTTCAAAATCGGATGCACAAACCACACTTGAAGATTTGCAGGCGCAAAAAAAGCAAATAGAGAGTATGTACGATGCGGCAAAAGACGATTTGTACGCGCCTATGCAGGGACGTTTTTCAACGCTTATAGACGGCTACGAAAAAATAATTACACCCAAAGCGGTAAAAAAAATAACCGTTGACGAATACAACGAACTTAAAAAGGCAAAACCCGACGACAGCGAAAAAAGCTCGGCGGCGGTGTGCAAAATAATAAATAATTTTGAGTGGCAAATAGTAACGGTTGCAAGCGACAGTTTGGTATCTAAATTAAAAGAGGGCAGCGAAGTTTATATTCGTTTTGAAAACCAGCCCGACGCACAGGCTTATGTAAGCTACATTTCGCCGCAGGATAACGGGCGCTATGTTGTGTGTATTACATCATCGGCGCAAAGCGATTACGCAATGGAAAACCGATTTGTAAAATTTGAAATAATTACCGCAAAATACAACGGTATAAAAGTACCCGTAGACGCGGTAAGAGTAATAAAAAACCAAAAGGGTGTATATACCGTATCGGGCGGAGTAAAAAAATTTAAGCAGGCCGATATTATATACAGCAACAGCAAGTATGCAATTATAAGCGAGCAAAACAATAAGGCAAATTATTTAAGGCTTTATGACGAAGTAATAGTTTCGGATACAAACAAAGATTAGAGGTTGATTTAAAATGTCATTAAAAGAGAATTACGAAAAAATTAACGAGCGTATATTAAATGCGTGCATAAAAAGCGGACGTAAAAGAGAAGACGTAACGCTTATGGGAGTAACCAAAACAATAGATGCCGACACAATAAATCAAGCGGTTAAAATGGGTATTACCACTTTGGGCGAAAACAGGGTGCAGGAGTTTTTAAGCAAATACGATTTAATAGAAAACAATCCCGATTGGCATATTATAGGACACTTGCAAACAAACAAGGTTAAATACATAGCCGATAAAGTGAGTACAATTCATTCGGTTGAGTCGGAAAAACTTGCAAAAACAATAAGTGCCGAGTGCGCAAAGGTTGGCAAAAAAATGCAGGTATTGGTTGAGGTTAACGTATCGGGCGAGCAAAGCAAATACGGCATAAAGCCCGAATGTGCGCAGGAGTTTGCACTTAAAATTTCGCAAAACCCCAATATAATTGTAAGCGGATTTATGACAATGGCGCCCTTTGGTGCGGATAAGAGCGATATTCATAAATACTTTGCGCACCTTTACAAAATATACTCCGATATGCAAAAGTATGAAAGCGATACCCTTAAAATGAAGTATCTTTCTATGGGTATGAGCAGTGATTTTGAAATAGCGGTTGAAGAAGGCGCAAATATTGTACGTGTGGGTACAAGTTTGTTCAGAGGATAAAATATGGGTATAAAAAAGAATGATTATAATTACATATTTACATACCGAGAAAAGCAAAAAACATTTTAAAAAAATTACACTTTTTTTACGATTTGTACAAAATTTATATTGACATATTGCAAAAAAAATAAGATAATA
>USKN01000162.1 GCA_900555295.1 uncultured Eubacteriales bacterium | reverse complement strand
CGCATTGTACACCACATTTAACGGATTAAAGAATAATGTGGATTACAATAATTTTGATTTGTTTATAAAGAAAATATTTGCATATGCAAATTTACAGGACGGTTCATATAAAAGAACTGTGTTAAATAAATCGAATTGTATAACAAAATATGCCGAATATCTTGGAGCGGATTTAAAGTATGCCAAAGAAAATGGTATTGAAGTAAACTCTGTTGCAAGTGAATATAATTCGGAGGAATCATATAAATATTTTACCGACGCAAATTGGTTTAAAAAAATTGTTGATGAATTATATCAAAAAAGCAACACAAATACGAGCACGTCAAATAAAAAAGGCGGCTCGGGCGGGGGATATAAAAGCAGTGAATATCCTGTGGTGCCGACACCGGAACCAATAAATTCAACTGACGAAAACATACCTGATACTGTTGTGTTTGATGATTTGGACGGATTTGATTGGGCAAAGGACGATATAATTAATTTGTGCAGCAAAAATGTTGTAAACGGAGTGGGTAATGCAAAATTTGCTCCCGCCGAGTTTGTTAAGCGTGAAGAATTTGCGGCAATGATTGTTAAGGCATTCAAAGTTACATACCAATTGGGTAAAGATATTGAGTTTAGTGATGTTACATCGGATTTTTGGGCGGACGAATATATTAAAACTGCAAGCTCGGCTGAATTGCTAAACGGCAATGACGATGGTACATTTGGCGTGGGAAATGCAATAACACGTCAGGATATGGCTGTAATAATGCTTAATGTTATGAAAATAAATAATTTAAGCATTATACCTGATGATACAAATTATAGCGATAAGCAATTAATATCGCATTATGCCGATACGGCTGTTGAAACTTTATCGCAGATTAATATATTAAACGGATTTTCAGACGGAACATTCAGACCCTTTGATAATGTTACAAGGGCACAGGCGGCTGTTGCTGTTAACAGATTAATGTTGTATATGGGGAGGTAGTAATAAGCAATGAACAGTATAAAAAAGAAACTTACGGCATTAATTGTTGCATTTGGCTTATTGCCTGTAAATTGTTATGCTGCCGATACGGTCGGACTTGAAAATATGGCATATGAAAAAACTGTTTACTCAAGCGGTTCATATGCTTCGATGTTTGTTGACAATTATGCGGTAGACGGTAAAGAAAATACCGCGTGGGCGAGCGGTGAAAATGTAAAGCCGGATATGCCGTTAACGCTTGCCGACGGTGAAAAAGCGGGAATTGTTGTTGATCTTGAAGAAACCTGCCTTATTTCAAAAATAAATGTACGCACAAGACGTGACTTGGATCAGGAATATTCAAGAAAGGGTTGGAGTGTATATGTATCGGATAATATTTATTTTACAAATGCTCAACTTGTGGGAACAAAGAAAACGGCCGGTGCTTTTAAAGAGGACTTGGAAATAACTCTTGACCAGCCAAAGATTATGAGATATATAAAAATAGTAAGTAATACAGGAATTGTTTTATCCGAAATTGAAGCTTACGGCTATGCATACACAAATAACGGCGGTTTCAGTCAATATGACGATCTTGAATCGTCAAATGAATCATACATACTTTCATATTTGGGTATTATTCCGCAGGGTACAGAATACCAACCGTATAACGTTTTAAGCCGCGGCGAAGCCGTATATAATATACTTAAACTTTTAAATGTTGATGCGGTATCGCAAGTTCAATATTTTGATGATGTAAGCAGTGAGCATAAATATTTTAAGGAAATATCAACGGCTTGCGAAATGGGAATTATTTCGCAAGCAAAAGAGTTTAGACCTGATGATTTTGTAACTCAATATGAATTTTTGGTTATGACAATAAAATCACTTGGATATAACGGCACCGATGAAGTTGATTTTTCCAATGCAACAAGTGTTATAAAAAAAGCCAACCGTTTAAAACTGATGTATAATACAAATTTTGACGGTAACGCATATGTAAACAAACAAAATGCATTGTACATTATGTTTAATGCGCTTAATACTCCCGTATCGGAAATTAAATATTTAGAAAACAGTTCGGTGGGGTACGAAACAGGTAAAACCTTATTGGAAAATGTTTATTCTGTTGAGCTTAAAACGGGAAAAATTACCGCAAACAATGAATGTAATTTGTATTCTATGGCACCCTCAAAATTAGGAAAAGTTGAAATTGATAAAAACGAATATATTGATGAAAGCGGTTTACTTTATAAATATTTGGGAAATTCGGTAAAATATGCTGTAGATTCAAACGATGACAATAAAATTATATTTGGATTTCCGGATTTTGAAGAAAATACCGTTTTAAAGGTAAATTGCAAAGACCTCCTTTCGTTTACAAGAAACGGTGCATCGTATGCCGATGGTGATAAAACAAAAACTATATCTTTTGATATAGAAAGTGTTTTAAAAAACAAATGCTATTATGCCGATTATTCTTTTAGCCTGAACAGCTTTAAAGTTGATGACGGTTACATTGAATTTATCGATAATAATGGAGACGGTACATACGAAGTTATTAATATAATGCAGCCGACTGTTGTGCAAATTGAAAATGTTTCAACAAGCGATGGGTTTATTATAACCGACATAAGCGGAAATAAGTATGATTATTCCGATTATGACAATATAGAATTATATGTTGACGGTGCCCTCGGAAACGAAAAACGTTTTAAACTATGCAAATTGGCACTTGTTTACGAATCCAACGGCAAGAAAAACATATTTGTTCGCGGATATACAAATGTTGTTGAGGATATTGCATCGGAGATAACCGAAAACAAAGTTTCAACGTCAAACGGATACAGCTATGAATTTTCTGATTATTACATAAACAATAATTTGAAAATTAAAACGGGTCGCCAATATAATTTCTATTCAGCTGACGGAGTTTTATTTATTGCGAGAGATGATAATATATCCGGCGATGCGGACAAAACGGGATTTATACTACGTATGAACGGCGATAAGGTTTTTTGCGGCGAAGTAGAGTTTAGAATATATACATCCGACGGATTGTTCGGTGATTATTATATTGACCGAAAAACAGAAATTGACGGTTCAAAAAAGGATGTTAAAAATATTATTGAAAACACCGACTATTACTTAAAAAAAATTGTAAAATTTACAGCATCCGATGACAATCGTATTACAAAAATGGATACCGAAAACTATGTTGCGGGCAGCGAACCCGACAGTAATATGTATCAAATTGACAATGTAGATTCATCGTGCAAAAAAAGTACGGGCGGAATATGGGCAGGTATGCAAATGAGAGCAGCCGCAAAAGATGATATGCCGGTATTTTCAATACCTGCAATTGAGGGTGAATATGTTACCGAAAGAGAGTATGAAAAGTATTATTCAATGACTCAATTTAAAACGATTTATAACTATAACGGTAAAGTTATTAATGAACTTGATAAATTTTACTGTAAAGATGATTTGGGATATGTCGAATTTGCGGTAACGCAAAAAAACATTCCCGTTGTAAGCCGAAAATATGTACCGTGTACCAAACTCTCGGCTCCCGTAATTACAGTGGATAAAATTTACAATGCTCTTAATGCCGATGAGGAACAGGTATATGCAATTGAAGGATATAACATTCAAACAAAGGATAGGGTAACGCTTTATACCGCATTCGGTATGCAATATGCAATTAATGCCGCACAAATAATCGGTGATAAAAAAACAGATTATTATGACAGCAACTATAATTTTGTTCGCAGAAATATTGATATTCCCGATGAATATTTAACAGATATATTACAAATATCAAGAGGTGCGATACTGCGCTGTGAACTCTATGGTAATAATATAGTTGGATTGGATATTATAGACCCAATGACAGACAAAACTCAAACATACTTTGCGTGGGAGAGCGGAATGGGTGGTATGTATGCCAATAAAATGGGAATGCATGCAAATATTGTATCTATATCCAATGGTAATATAAAATATACCATAGGGCAGGGAGATGCATTGGTAGAATATGCCGAAATTGCTAATGTATTTAAAATTGGCAAAAAAAGCATAGAGCGTTTAAAACCCGACGATTTACCCTCTTATTTAAACAGCGGTCAGGATATATTTATGTATTTTATGTTGGGCAAAGCAACAGCGCTTATATTTAAAGAACAATAAAATACATTTAAAGTAATTGGAGGGATATTATTGAAAAAAACAGCATTTTTATTAAGCGTTGTAATGATAATAACTTCTTGCTTTGTCAAATTAAATACCAACGCCGAAACAAACACGTATTATAAAGAATTTTATGTTTCGGCAGATGGAAATGAC
>USKN01000161.1 GCA_900555295.1 uncultured Eubacteriales bacterium | reverse complement strand
AACCCTGGACACCCTGATTAAGAGTCAGGTGCTCTACCAGCTGAGCTAATGGTGCATTAATCTTTATTAATTTTTTTCCTGCAACATTAGATATTATACACTAAAGCGATGTATTTGTCAATACTTTTTTTAAAATTTTTTGCTTTATTTTGGAACTTTTTTGATTTTATTTAAAAGAGCTATTATATGCCGTATAAACCTAACAAATAATAGCTCTTTTATGTACTTTACTTGGTAAACAAATTTATTATTTTATCGTCATTTACAGCGCAATTGTTTTTTGCGGCTGCGGCTGCGGCTTTTCCTGCAGCTTCTCCCGTAAGTGCGCAAGTAGGTATAACACGCGCAACTTCCCAACCGTCGCCCTGCGGTGCCGATATAATTCTTCCGCACGCAAGAATGTTGGAAAACTTTGAGTTATACATTGAACTATACGGTATTTCATAGTGATTTCCTATACCTTCGGGTCTGAAATCTCCACAAGTACCGATTGAATCACAGTATTTCTTTCCGTTCTCTGCAGTAAAGTCTGTATCTCCGATTATTCTGCGGATTGTTCTAAACTGCGGCATAGTAGGCAATGTCATAATATCGTAGCTGTTTTTATCAAATGCTTTGCATTTTTCAAGCATATTTCTTTTACCGTAAATAATGTAGTCGGTTATATCATCGGCAGAGTCGCCTTTAAGCATTCTTAATCCCTCGGGGTGACCGTTGCCGCGCATATCGCTGCCTACAGTAACCCATTTGCGCATTTTGCATATGTCTTTATCGTTATTAAAGTTATCTATATTAGATGTATTGTACATATGTGCAACATATGACATATAGTTTTCGCCTATAACTGTCGGCATACCGGCACGCTCGCAAACCGACGCATCGCCTGTGGCGTCTATTACAACTTTGCAGCCAAAAAACTCTTTACCCGATGAACTTTCACATATGACACCTATACAACGGTTGTTTTCTGTTACGGGGTAAACCGCCATTGTGTCAAATCTGATTTTTACACCGCTTTGAATTACAAATTCATCGAGTGCAAGTGTGAAAACGGTAGGGGAGAAGAATGTTGAAAACCTGCCGTTACGCCGTTCGTTATGACCGTCACCGCCCCATTTTTCGGGTAGATTTTCAAAACTGTATTTTCCGCAAAGGCGGATAAGTTCTTCGGCAATTCCGTATACCATTTGTGTGCCTTGCCCGTCGCACAAAGGCTCATACCACGATATTAATCCGCATGTTGCAAGTCCGCCGAGATTTACCTGTTTTTCTATTAACAGTACGCTTGCATTGCTGCGCGCCGCCGATACTGCGGCAGAAACACCGGCAATACCTCCGCCCACAACAATAACATCATAATTTTCTTTTTGGGTTATTTTTCTGTCATCACATATTTGCATAGTAATCCTCCGCATTTACATAACAAGAGGGTATTGCATTGCAATACCCTCCGATATATTTTAACTTAATTAGTTTAATTCAGCAAAATACTTGATTGTTCTTACCATCTGGCTTGTGTAAGAATTTTCGTTGTCATACCAAGCAACAACCTGTACTTCATAAAGGTCGTCCGCAATGTGAGATACCATTGTTTGAGTTGCATCAAACAATGAACCGTATCTGATACCAACGATATCGGAAGATACGATTAAATCATCATTGTAACCGAAAGATTCGCTTGATGCGGCTTTCATAGCAGCATTAATACCTTCGATTGTAACATTGTTTCCTTTAACAACAGCTGTAAGAATTGTTGTTGAACCTGTGGGAACGGGAACTCTTTGTGCAGAACCGATAAGTTTGCCGTTAAGTTCGGGAATAACAAGACCGATTGCTTTTGCAGCACCTGTTGAGTTAGGAACAATATTAACAGCGGCAGCTCTTGCACGTCTTAAATCACCTTTTCTGTGAGGACCGTCAAGAACCATCTGGTCGCCTGTATATGCGTGAATTGTTGACATAATACCGCTCTGAATGGGAGCATAGTCATTAAGCGCTTTAGCCATAGGTGCTAAACAGTTTGTTGTGCACGATGCAGCTGAAATAATTGTATCGTCAGCTGTAAGAGTTTTTTCGTTAACGCTGTATACAATAGTTTTAAGGTCTTTACCTGCAGGAGCTGAAATAACAACTTTTTTTGCGCCTGCTTCGATATGTGCCATACTCTTTTCTTTTGATGTATAAAAACCTGTGCACTCAAGAACAACGTCTACGCCGATTTTGCCCCAGGGGAGGTCTTTAGCGTCTTTTTCGCTGTAGATTGTGATTTTTTTACCGTCAACTACGATATTGTCTTCGCCTGCTTCAACGGTGTGTCCGTCATATCTGCCTTGTGAAGAATCGTACTTTAACAAATGAGCCAACATAGCGGGATCTGTTAAATCATTGATAGCTACTACCTCATAACCTTCAGCACCAAACATTTGTCTGAATGCAAGACGGCCTATACGGCCGAAACCATTAATTGCAACTTTTACTGCCATTTTAAATTTCCTCCTTAAGTAATTAATACTATACTTATATTTTACTATAAATTGCTTAAATATGCAATATATATCGTTAAAAAATTAACACAAAATTTATGTGTGTTTATCACTCTGTTATTGTAACTTTTTTCATAATAACGGGTGTAAGCGGTTTGTCGTTTAAGTCGGTTTTAACTGCTGCTATGGCATTTACGCTGTCCATACCCTCAATTATCTTACCGAATGCGGCATAATCGCCGTCAAGATATGTTGAGTCGCCTACACAAATAAAAAACTGACTGCTTGCGCTGTCGGGATTTTGCGCACGTGCCATTGAAAGCACACCTACGGTATGAGAAAGGGTGTTTTTATCGTATCCGTTTGACGCAAACTCGCCTTTTATGTTTTTGCCGCTGCCGCCCATTCCCGTTCCGTTTGGACAGCCGCCCTGAATCATAAATCCTTGTATTACTCTGTGAAACGTTAATCCGTCGTAAAAACCGTCGCCTACAAGTTTTACAAAATTATTAACTGTTTCGGGAGCATACTCGGGATACAGTTCCGCAACAAAATAAGAGCCGTCGTCCATTTCAAATTTAACTTTTTTATGTTCTGCCACCGTATTATCCTCCTTTGGTGCGCCGCACGCTCCAAATCCAAGCACCAAACACATCGAAATGCAGGCGATTTTTAAAAACCTTTTAAGCATATTTTTTTCTCTCCTTGAATTTTTAGTGTGGACAATTTTTTCCATTCTTATATATTATAACCTTTTTTTTACTCAATTGCAAGAATTTTTTCAAAATATTGTCCGTCATCATCAAGAAAAATTCCCGCAGCACAGTATTTATCGATGTTTTGGCCATCGTTATTTTTTTTGATTATTTGAGCTACGTCGTTTAGCGTAGACAGCGGAATATTATTATTTTGCATTTTTACCGCTATTGCCAAATGGTTTTGATATATTCCCATATAATATCCTCCGTTGTTGTATACTGCATCGGCGGCAGACGGTACAAATAATGCGTGTTTTAATGATGAAAGATTATATATAGGTTCGCACTTGTTTATAAAAAACCACTCGTACGGAGGCGGAAAAAAAGAAATTCGGCTAAAACCCGATAATTTTTCATTAATTTGTTTTATATACTTGTCGCGTGTTTTTGCGGATTTTGCAATATCATTGGGGTTTTTCATTTCGGCAAGTGTTTTTTTTGCACCGTTTATACTGGAGTCGGACATTTGCATTACACGCGTATCAACATTCCATATAAGCCCCGTAAAACCTTTTGCAAAGAGGTTATATTTTGCTTCGCCGTATTTTCGCTCACATATAACATATGTATCAATATCCAACGATACATAACCGTATTTTTGCAATATATCGCCGTTTACCTTTCCGTTAAATAACACATCATTGTTTTTAAAAACACCCTCGGCTATTGCATAAGGCAAATGAGAAGGCTTTTTTGCGGAATATAAATACAGTATGTAATCGCAATCGGGCTTAAATTCTCCTTTGTTTGCAAAACGGCAGTTTACGGTTATAAAGCCGTCGGCTCTTATACATTCGAGCACACCTTCGCTTTTTCCTTTTGTAAGAATTATTGTAGTTTTCAATTAAATCACCTCCGCTAATTATATTTTATACATTTTTATATATAAAATGTATAAATTGCAGCAAAAAAGGGCTGTAGCAAAACGATTTTTTTAAATCGGGTTGACTACAGCCCTGTTTGTATGCCTATATTTAAGAAAAATTTGCAAAAATCCATAATTTTTTGCACACCAAATAAGAGGGAGTACCCTCATGTTAAAAAAATATTCGAAAGTAAACATTTACTAATTTTAAAAAAC
>USKN01000160.1 GCA_900555295.1 uncultured Eubacteriales bacterium | reverse complement strand
TGAGTTCTTTTGAACTTGTTTTAACATCTCTCATTTTGGAAATTTTGTGAATAATGAGAGGGTGATCCATTACTGTAACATTATTGTATTGCGGGTGTTTCATTTTTAAATCCTCCTAAAAATTATAATTTTTCAATTTGTGAAATTTTATCTATTCTGTTTTGATGACGTCCGCCTTCAAATTTATTGGTTAAAAATTCGTGCACAATATCATTTGCAAGTTCAGGTCCTATAACTCTACCGCCCAAAGTGAGCACATTGGAATTATTATGACGCACCGTCATTTTTGCGCTGAATGTGTCGCCGCATTGCGCCGCACGAATACCTTTAAATTTATTTGCACAAATATTCATACCTATACCCGTACCGCAAATAAGAATTGCTTTTTCGCACTCGCCGTCAATTACGGCTGTGCATACCGTCTTTGCAATATTGGGATAATCTACCGACTCGGTTGAGTATGTACCGTAATCTTTATACTGTATTTTTTCCTCGTCAAGCCGTTTCATAACAGATTGCTTAAGCTCAAAACCACCGTGGTCACAGCCTATAGCTATCATAACACACACTTCCTTTGTAAAAATCGATATTCAATCTATATAATTATACAT
The DNA here is from genome assembly GCA_900555295.1 of uncultured Eubacteriales bacterium. Lineage (GTDB taxonomy): Bacteria > Bacillota > Clostridia > UMGS1810 > UMGS1810 > UMGS1810. The sequence continues at coordinate 3,719 of USKN01000160.1, read as the reverse complement.
AATTTTTGTCAAATTGTCAATCATTGTATCGCATTTTGTTTATTTTGTTCTTATTTAGCTGGTTTAATTATTTGATGTCACAAAAAAACGCGGCAAAACAATTTAATTATTTTGTCACGTTTTTTGTACTTATATTATATATATTATTATTTTTCTATAAGGCTTGTTCCAGTCATTTCGCTCGGAATGTCAAGACCCATTACATCAAGCATTGTAGGTGCAAGATCTGCAAGACGTCCGGATTTTAATTTTGTTCCGTCGTCAAGACCTATTGCAACAAGGGGTACAACGTTTGTTGTATGTGCCGTAAATACCGACTTTGTTTGCGGGTCAATCATTTGCTCCGCATTGCCGTGGTCTGCGGTAATAAATATTATACCGCCCTTTTCTTTTACTTTGTCGGCAACTTTACCTATACATTCATCAACCGCTTCAACTGCTTTTACGGCGGCCTCCATAACTCCTGTATGGCCTACCATATCACAATTTGCAAAGTTTAAAATTACAACATCATACTTATCTGTATCAAGTGCGGCAAGAAGCTTATCGGTTACTTCATACGCGCTCATTTCGGGTTGCAGGTCGTATGTTGCAACTTTAGGAGAATTTACAAGTATTCTGTCCTCTCCGTCATAAACCTTTTCAACACCGCCGTTAAAGAAAAACGTTACGTGCGCATATTTTTCCGTTTCGGCTATTCTAAGCTGTTTATATCCGTTTACCGATAAATATTCGCCGAGCGTATTTGTAAGCTTTTGCGGTTTAAATGCAACGTGTACATTGGGCATTTTTGCATCATACTGCGTCATACACACAAAGTATGTTTCAAAAAAAGCTCTGTCAAATCCGCTGAAATCTTCATCTACAATGGTTCTTGTAATTTCGCGTGCCCTGTCGGGTCTGAAATTAAAGAAAATAACACTGTCGTTGCGTTTTAATTTTCCTACAGGTTCCCCGTCTTTGGTAATAACGGTTGGAACAACAAATTCGTCGGTTATATCGTTATTATAAGAATTTTCTATTGCACTTACGGCAGATTCGTTTGTTTCGCCTTTGCCTCTTACAATAGCGTCATATGCTTTAACAACTCTCTCCCAACGGTTATCTCTGTCCATAGCATAATAACGTCCCATAACCGTTGCAATGCTGCCCGTACCTATTTCGTTAATTTTTGCAACAAGTGATTTTACAAAATCTTTGCCGCTCGTGGGCGATACATCTCTGCCGTCCATAAAGCAGTGAACATATACCTTGTCAAGTCCCTGTTTTGCGGCCATTTTTAAAAGTGCATACAGGTGGCTGTTGTGACTGTGAACTCCTCCGTCCGATAAAAGTCCCATAATATGAAGTGCTGAATTATGTTTTTTGCAATTGTCACAAGCGGCAATAAATTCATCATTTTCAAAAAAATCACCGTCATCAATTGCTTTTGTAATACGTGTAAGCTCCTGGTATACAATTCTTCCGGCACCAATATTAGTGTGTCCGACTTCGGAATTACCCATCTGTCCGTCCGGAAGTCCTACATCAAGACCGCTTGCGTGTATAACAGTTTTGGGATAATTTCCCAAAAAATCGTCCATACGCGGTGTGTTTGCGGTATATATGGCATTGCCGTCGTGGTACTCGCTTATTCCGTATCCGTCGAGTATTGCCAAAACAACAGGTCGTTTAGATAATTTTTTCATATTATATCAATCCTTTTAATCAGCTGTTTACTATAGTAGCAAAATCGTTTGCTTTAAGGCTTGCTCCGCCTACAAGTCCGCCGTCAATATCGGGTTTTGCAAACAATTCTTTGCTGTTACCGGCATTTACACTTCCGCCGTACTGAATAATAATTTCATCTGCGGCTGCCTGACCGAATACTTCTTTAACTGTTTCGCGAATTTTAGCGCAAACTTCCTGTGCCTGTTCGCTTGTAGCGGTTTTACCCGTGCCGATTGCCCAAATAGGTTCATATGCAATAATTGTATTTTTAACCTGTTCTTCGGTAAGACCCATAAGTGCAATTTTGGTTTGCATAGCAACAAGTTCAAAAGTAATACCCTGCTCTCTTTGTTCAAGCGATTCACCAACGCATACAATCGGAAGAAGGTTATGTTCAAAAGCTTTTTTAACCTTTTTATTTACATTAACATCTGTTTCGTTAAAATACTGACGGCGTTCGGAGTGTCCGATTATTACGTATTTAACGCCCATTTCCTCAAGCATATCAGGTGCAATTTCACCTGTAAAAGCGCCTTTTTCTTCAAAGTACATATTTTGAGCGCCCACTTTAATATTTGTGCCCTCGGTAGCTTTAATTGCTTCGCTTAAATTTGTAAACGGAACGCAAACAATGCATTTATTTTCACTTCCGTCAACAAGCGGTTTTAATTCGTTTATAAGTTCAACTGTCTGTTTGGGAGTCTTGTTCATTTTCCAATTTCCCGCAACTACTGTTTTTCTCATAATAAAACGTCTCCTTTATTATATGGTTTATAATTATTTATCGTTTAATGCGGCAATACCCGGAAGTTCTTTTCCTTCCAAAAATTCAAGCGATGCGCCGCCGCCTGTTGAAATGTGTGTCATTTTATCGCCGAGACCTGCCTGATTTACAGCCGCAACACTGTCGCCGCCGCCTATAACCGTTATAGCGTCAATGTTTGCAAGAGCCTGTGCAATAGCGTTTGTGCCTTTTGCAAAGTTAGGCATTTCAAATACGCCCATAGGTCCGTTCCATACAACTGTTTTAGCGTCTTTAATTGCGTCGGTGTAAAGTTTAATTGTCTTTTCGCCGATATCAACGCCTTCCCAGCCTTTTTCAATTCCGCCTCTTTCAACTGTTTTGTGTTCCGCATCGTTTGAAAATTCGTTTGCAACAACAGTATCGATAGGAATTAAAAGATTTACGCCTTTTTCTTTTGCCTTATCCATCATTTCTTTTGCATAATCGAGATAATCGGGTTCAAGGAGCGAGTCGCCTACTTCTTCGCCCAACGATTTCATAAATGTATAAGCCATACCGCCGCCGATTATAAGTGTATCAACCTTATCGAGAAGATTGTTTATAACCGAAATTTTTGAAGAAACTTTAGAGCCTCCCAAAATTGCAACAAAAGGTCTTACGGGGTTGTTTACGGCATTACCGAGGAATTTAATTTCTTTTTGAATAAGATATCCGCAAACAGCTGTTTTTATATATTTTGTAACGCCTACATTTGAGCAGTGAGCTCTGTGAGCGGTACCGAATGCATCATTTACAAATACATCGGCAAGAGATGCAAGTTCTTCGCTGAAAGAATCTATATTTTTTGTTTCTTCAGCTCTGTATCTTGTGTTTTCAAGAAGTACAACATCGCCGTCTTTCATATCGGCAACCGCTTTTTTTGCATTGTCGCCCACAACATTATCGTCTGCCGCAAAAATAACATTTTTTCCCAATTTTTCCGAAAGCTTAACCGCAACGGGTTTAAGCGAAAGTTCGGGTTTAGGTTCGCCTTTGGGTTTACCCATATGCGAGCAAAGAATTACTTTTGCATTGTGATCAATCAGGTATTTGATTGTGGGAAGTGCGCCGTCAATACGTGTTTCGTCCGTAATGTTACGATCAGCGTCGAGCGGTACATTAAAATCGCATCTTACCAAAACTCTTTTGCCTTCAACGGCAATATCTTCAATAGTTTTTTTGTTCATTTACAGTCACCTCATAAATTTATTTTATATATTTTTTA
>USKN01000159.1 GCA_900555295.1 uncultured Eubacteriales bacterium | reverse complement strand
GCTTAACAGAGGATGAAGTTAGAGATTTAGCTAAAAATACTTTACATTTTGCAAGCGAAAAAGATGTTAAAGTCGGTGTTGGACAATTAACATCTTTCAATCAGCTTGGATTTAAAGGTGTTCAAGACAAACCCGATGGTTGGTATCTACCTAAAAATATAAACGATGTTGCTATTATCCTTGAAATCAAAAATAGCAACATAGATATTTTTAAGCAACATTGTATAAATGAACTTATAAAAAATATAAAAATATAGTGGAAAAACATAAAAAGTTGTGTTATAATAAAAAATAAGTCATAGTATGCATAGGTAATATGTGTTTGAATATGCCTAAAGCATTTTATATACAGAATGAATAATTTACCGTTTTAAGGAGGAATAACTGTGTTAGAAATGGAAAACGAAAGACAGGCCGGTGCAAATATGAAGGTTATAGGTGTCGGCGGAGGAGGAAACAACGCTGTAAACAGAATGATTGACGACGGACTTTCAGGTGTGGAATTTATCGGTATAAATACAGATAATCAAATACTTAAATCACTTAAAACCGATGTTAAAATCCAAATCGGTGAAAAACTCACAAAAGGTTTGGGTGCAGGCGCAAACCCCGATATCGGTAAAAAAGCCGCCGAAGAAAGCCGTGAAGAAATTAAAGAGGCTATTAAAGACGCCAATATGGTGTTTGTTACGGCAGGTATGGGCGGCGGCACGGGAACAGGTGCGGCTCCCGTTGTTGCAAATATTGCAAAAGAGCTTGGTATACTTACTGTTGGCGTTGTAACAAAACCGTTCCGCTTTGAGGGCAAAAAAAGAATGACTCAGGCGGTTGAAGGTATAGAAGAACTTCAGGCAAATGTTGATTCGTTAATTGTTATACCCAACGAAAAACTGCGTGAAATAGGCGACAAAAAGCTTTCTATGATAAATGCTTTTAAAATTGCCGACCAAATTTTAAATCAGGGTGTTAAAGGTATTGCCGATTTAATTTCGTGCCCGGGTGTTATTAATGTTGACTTTGCCGACATTCAAACCACTATGAGAAATTCGGGTATAGCACATATGGGTATAGGACGTGCCACAGGCGAAAACAGAGCAGAAGAGGCGGTTAAAATGGCAATTAACAGTCCTTTGCTTGAAACTACAATTGACGGCGCAACAAAAGTTGTTGTAAACGTTGCCGGAAGTTCATCTCTTACATTGGAAGAATTTGGCGTTGCGGGTGACCTTATTTATGAATTGGTTGACGAGGACGCAGAAATTATTTCGGGTTCATCTATTGACGATTCACTCGGCGATGAGCTTGTTGTTACAATAATTGCAACAGGTTTTACGGGTGAAGCAAAAGATGATAAAAAACCTGATACAGCCGAACCCGAACCGTTCCCGACATCGGGCTTTGGAATGAATGATGTTGAAATACCATCATTTTTGCAGAACAGATAACAAATTATTGTAATATACAGGGAGTGAAAGCATATGAAATGTCCGTTTTGCGAATTCCTCGAAAGTAAAGTTATAGATTCGCGGCCTGTAGATGACGGTGCGTCTATACGCCGCCGACGGGAATGTCTTAATTGCAAAAAACGCTTTACAACATATGAGCTAATAGAATCGGTACCGCTTATGGTTATAAAAAAAGACGGTACACGTCAGGGGTACAACAGGCAAAAATTAATGAACGGTATATTGCGTGCGTGTGAAAAAACGCCCGTAAGCTATTCGGACGTTGAAAATATAGTTAACGAAATTGAAAGCGGATTATACGGTATGCTTGATAAGGAGTTTTCGTCAACCGAAATAGGCGAGCTTGTTATGGAAAAGCTTAAAAAGATAAACGACGTGGCATATGTACGTTTTGCATCGGTTTACCGCGAATTTAAGGACGTAAATACGTTTTTGGACGAGCTTAACAGTTTGCTTCACTCACGTAAAGATTAATTTAAAGGAGATGCCGGCTCTATCCAAAGAGTCGGCAAATTTTTTTATGGTTAAAATAGGGGATTTTAAAATAAACGGCAGGGCATTTTTGGCACCTATGGCAGGTATCAGTGATTTGCCGTTCAGAATACTGTGCAGAGAATACGGCTGTGCTTTGGCATACAGCGAAATGGTAAGCTCACGCGCACTTTTTTATAACGATAAAAAAACGCAAAAACTACTTGAAACCTGCGCCGACGATATGCCTTTGGCGGTTCAGATTTTTGGTAATGACCCGTATGTTATGGCAAATACGGCTTATAAGGCTTTGAGTACGGGAGCAAAGATACTTGATATAAATATGGGGTGTCCCGCTCCGAAAGTTACAAATAACGGCGATGGCAGTGCGTTGCTTAATAATCCACCGCTTATAGGCGATATTGTAAAAGAAGTATCGAGAATGTCTGACGTTCCCGTTACCTGCAAAATCAGGAGCGGTTTTAATACGTCCGATGCGGAGCAAACAGTGGAAATTGCAAAAATAATTGAGCAAAACGGTGCGTGTGCTGTTACCGTTCACCCGCGAAGCCGCCAAATGTATTACAGCGGTTCGGCCGATTGGAGTATAATAACGGCTGTTAAAAATGCGGTAAGTATTCCCGTTATAGGCAACGGCGATATTTTTTCGGCTAAAGACGCGCAAAATATGATAAACCAAACGGGGTGTGATGCCGTAATGATTGGGCGCGGTGCAAGAGGAAATCCGTTTATATTCAGAGAAATAAATGCATTGTTAAACAAAGGAAAGAGCATTAATAAGGCAAGTTTTTATGAGAAAATATCAACCCTTGTACGGCATATTAAAATGCTGTGTGATTTAAAAGGCGAGTATATAGGCATAAGAGAAGCGCGCAAACATACCGCTTGGTATATTAAAGGACTTAAAGACAGTGCGCTTATGCGAAGCCGCGTGTGCCAAACACAAACGCTTAATGAGCTTTTAAATATTATTGACCAATACGAAAAAATGCTTGAAACAGCTGAAGGTGATGTTTGAATGAAAAATAAAACATTGTTTGCAATATGCGTTTCGGTTGCGGTATTTTGTGCAGTATGCACCGTTTTTTTAAAACAAATTGCATACAAAAACCCAACGGCATATATATACTCTAACGGTAAATTGATTAAAACCGTTGAATTGGGTAAGTTAAAAGACGATATTGTGTTTGATACGGGAGGAAATACTGTATTGGCACAAAAAAATAAAATATCGGTAATAAAGGCAAACTGCCCGGATAAATTGTGTGTAAAACAAGGCGCAATATCAAACGGTGCATATCCTATTATATGTTTGCCAAACAAACTTGAAATTCGTATTAAATAAGAGGTAAAGCTTATGATAACGTTAAAACCAAAGCGAATAGCTCAAATATCGGCTCTTACGGCAATGGCACTTACCGTGCATATTATAGAGGGCTGTATACCGCCTTTGGTTGCCGTACCGGGTGTTAAGCTTGGGCTTGCCAATTCGGTAACTCTTGCGGCACTGTACTTGCTTTATCCGACGGACGTGTTTTTAATTGTTGTAATAAGGGTGTTGCTCGGAAGCATTTTTGCGGGCAGACCCATATCGTTTATATATTCGGCATCGGGCAGCATTGCCGCTTATTTTGTTATGCTTGCGATGCATAAAAGAGTGAAGCTTAATAAAATATGGGCTGTAAGCGTGTGCGGCGCTGTGGCAAACAGTTTGTTTCAGGTGCTTGCCGCGGCGGTTATGCTTAAAAGCACGTCGGTTTTTTATTATTTGTTTCCGCTTACCGCCGTATCAGTTTTGTGCGGTGCTTTTACGGGTATTATAGCGCAAAACGTTGTAATTCGTATGGCAAAATTTAATTAGTTGCTCGATTATGCAAAAATGCCCATACACCGGCGCCGCAAATTAAAAAGTAGCCCAAAAAGCTTAATATATCGGGTGTTTGACCGAATATTAAGTATCCTAAAATTGCGGCAAATATTACTTGCGTGTAATCGTATACCGATATTTCTTTTGCGGGAGCATAAATATAAGCTTTTGTAATGCCAAACTGACCTATTGAGGCACAAACTCCGGCGCATAAAAGATATATAATGCTTTTTATACTCATAGGCGAATGATTTTCCGCTATAAACGGCAGGCAAAAAATACACGAAAAAACCGAAAAGAAAAATATAATAACAAGGCTGTTTTCGCCTTTTTTACCCAAAATGCGCACAAATGTGTATGCCGCTCCGGCACCCAAACCGCCGAGAGCACCGATAAGTGCGGGAAATGCCGTAAAAATGTTTGATGTGGGTTTTATAATAAATAAACTTCCCGTAAATGCAATTATAACGCTTGCAATTTGTACAATGCCGGGTTTTTCTTTTAATAAAAACACTTTTTATTAA
>USKN01000158.1 GCA_900555295.1 uncultured Eubacteriales bacterium | reverse complement strand
GCGACGGCTCACAGCAGTCGCCGTTTAAAACAATTGAACGTGCAAAACAAGAAGTTAAAAAGTATAATGCAAAAATGACGGGCGATATAGCGGTAAATATACTCGGCGGTACATATTATCAAACCGAAAGTATCGATTTTTTAACCGAAGACAGCGGATTTAACGGTTATAATGTTATATATCGCGGTATTGATGCCCCCATAATATCCGGGGGCCGTTTAGTATGCGGTTTTGTGCCAAGCTCAAGAAAATACGGTGTATATGAGCTTTATCTGCCGCAATATTTAAATAAAGGCATATTTGAGCTGTATAATGCAGACGGCGGAAAAAGACAGCTTGCAAAATCCGACAAGCTTGTTAAACCAAACGGAGACTATAATAATCCAAGCACAAACTATTCTGCTGACGGAATGTTATTTAACAAAGATGATTTACCCGATTTGCAAAATTTAAATGATTCGGAATTTGTATGGTACAGAGGGTGGAATGTGCGAAAACTTCACCCGCAGTCTATAACAACTGTTGGCGAAAATAAAGCGGTATCTTTTTATAATCCCGTTTATGACGAAATATATAAAGATACAACATATAGTGCAACCAAAATAATCAGTTCGGTATCTTGCTATTTACAAAACGATTTTTCGTTGCTTGATACACCCGGAGAGTTTTATTACGATACCAACACCGGTTATTTGTATTATATGCCGCTTGAATTTGAAAACATCGAAACGGAAAGTTTTATAGTTCCCACTCTTGATACGTTTGCATTTTTGTTTGGCGAAAAAACAGCAGAAAATGAAGAAAATTCCGTTAAAGTTAAAAATATTGTTTTTGAGGGAATAAAATTTAAACATTTTACAGCGGATAAGAGCTATAAATATTATTTTGCAAGCGGTCAGGGGCCGTATTATGAAGGACGAAACAAGTCAACTTATTCAAACGATAACGGAATATTTTATTTAAACCGAGCAGATAATATAAGTTTTTACAGCAATGAATTTAGTGAGTCGCTGCAAACTCCCGTTAATATGAGAAATGATGTTACCAATTGCACGGTTTACGGCAACCTGTTTAATGATTTAGGTTCATCGGCAATAGATATAGGTGAAACGGCTCATATAAACTACAAAAATGATAAAAACGGATATACGGTAGAAAAATTGCCTCAAACCGATTATAATTTAATGATAACCGATCCGTATATATCGGCGTCGGATATATATAATTCAAACGGCAAAAATATATTTTCAAATCTTACTGTAATGCCTAATTACAAACATCCGCAGTTTTATCCGTACAAAAGTTTTAAAACAACATCCGTTACCGATAAAACAAAGTATAAGCAATATGGCAATCCCAATACCTGGATTGGGGGCGGAAATGACAAAAAGGCATGGATTAAGTACGATTTTTCGCGAAAATATACTTTTAGCGAAATATTGCTTGGATTTGACCCGAACGATATATCCCAAAATGAAAAATGTGAGTTTGAGGTACGTCTTTCCAATGATGAAAACTTTTCGGACGGAAATTATGTAACGGTTTATAAAAGCAACAGTTCCGATTACGGAGAAATTGTTGATATAAAACCCAATACAGACGAAAAATATCGTTATATGCTTGTTACCGCAACCCAAAATTCATATTTTGCCGTTACAAATATTATAGCGTTTACTCCCGATATACCAAACCAAATTATAAGACGTGGGTGCAAAAATATTAATATAAAAAACAATGTTATAAACAATGCGTGCAGTGATGAGTTTTCGCAGTCGGGTATTTTTGTGTTTTATTGTGATGATTTAAATATTGAAAACAACGAATTTACCAATTTACCGTATTCGGGAATAACATATGGTTATAGTTGGTCATCAAACGGCTTGTGCGGAAAGGGAAGCATTAAAGGCAATTACTTTAATAATACAACACAAATGCTGTATGACGGAGCTGCAATCTATACTTTGGGCAGCCATACGGGATGCGAAATATCAAACAATTATGTTTCAAATGCCGGTGCGGGTATGGCATATTACCTTGATAACGGCACGGAAGGCATTTTAATGAATAATAATATAGATGAATTTTCGGGTATGTCCATTTGTATCAACAGCGGTTCATACAACTGTACGGTAAACAACCTTTACTCAACATATTACCAAAAGATTATTGATGGAGAGAATCACACGATAAACAATAACATAAATTATGAGTATATGCACGAAAGTGAAGCTGTACAAAGTATAAAAAACGGAGCGGGAACGGTTAATAAACTTAAATATAGTATAAATCCCAATATTTACTCAATCAAACCCGATATTCTCGGTATGGGACTTGAAAGTGATTGCTGGATAGCACAAGGAAGAATACCGAGATTGTATAATAATATAAAAGCGTCACTTAAAAACACTCAAACTGCCATAAGCGCAAATAATGCCGGTTATTATAAAATTTATGACGCACTTAATAAATACAGTACTTGCTCAACCGATAATATAAAAGGTTTAATCAGAGTTTCAAAAACATTACCGTCATTTTTGAGTAAAAATGTATCGGACATAGTATATGTGCGTTCCGAGTATGTGAAAGATTATACGGTTGATGAAACTGCTAAAACCGTAACATTGTATACCGATTTCAAAAACAGATTTTCTCCCGTATTTTTGTGCGAGAGCGGCGCAGTGCTGAAGGAAAGCATAGCCAACCTTGAGTGTGGCGGCAATTATAAAATAACGGTTATAAAAAATAACATAGGCACTGTTTGGAATGTTGAAGTTAAACCGTGTATCGAAATTAATGTGTCGGAAGACGAAAAGATATCTAATATCGGTTTAAAACCTCTTTTAAAAATTAATTATCATTATGCGGATATGTTGGAGAATATAACGCAAAACAGTATTGTGATAAAAAATACCGATAAAAATACTGCGTATAAACTAACTCCGTACAGTACAGCAAATAATGAATACGCTATAAATAATTCATCTTTTGCAAATGCCGATTTAAATAACGGAGTGTTTAACATACCGTATTCGCCCGATATTAATGCGCAAATAAAAATCAATATAGATAGTTTGGGAGTAAGTCAAACATATACGCGTATAATAGACGGTAATATTATTCCCGTTAAATACATTGAGGGTAAAATAATAATAAATGCAGGTGCCGACGTAAAAACGGACGGTAATATTAAACACGAAAACCAACAAGGCAATCTGTCAGACGAAAACCCTGCAACTTACATTGAATATAAATCCGATGACAGAACGGATAAAAGTGAATACGGGTATTTTTTCAGAACCGATATTGAACAAACCGAAAAAATTGCAGCTGTTGTTGTGCAAAGCGGAGTAAACCGACCGAGTGATTATGGATGGGATAATAATTATACATATTACTGTGCAAGCAAACATAAAATGCCCAATACAAAAAACTGTAATACACTTTTTGAAATATCAAGTGAGGGGATTACGCAGGGTGAAAAGATAGGTGTAACATTTGATTACGGTAATGCACCGCAGTACAGATATATATATGCAGCGCCGCAAAGCAAACGCACCGCATCAACACTTTTGCTCGGAGAGCTGTATGTTTATGTATATAAGGACGATCCTGATTATTATCAATCGTATGACCTTATATATGATAATAATTCAACCGTAAAAGACGGTGTTAATATTTATTTCGGTGATGATGTTAACGGTAAATTATTAAATACCGTAAAAGGCGAATTTAGCGGTAAAGATAATGTTGATTATTATACCGACAGTAACAACAAAAAAATTCTGCGCGTAAACGGAGGTTTTCCGCAAAAATCAATTGACGGAAACACTAAAACATTTTCAGGCTGTGCTGTTGCCGACGGTGCAACGGTTGTAAATCCTTATTTGGAGCTTGATTTGGGAAATGCTAATGTAATACGCGATATTACAATTCTGCTTGCCAATAATACCGATACGGCATCGGCACCTTTTACAATAAAAGTTTCCGAAAACGGAAATGATTGGGTGGATTTGGCTGCGGAAAACGAGGACCATACTCAAAAGAATTTAAAAAAATACGTTGATATAATAAAACCGAGCGAAAATTCTTTGTACAGAAAAATAAGTATTAATAATTATAACTCATACAGATATATAAGGTTTCAAAGGATTGCCGTTTTGCAAAACGGCGGTTATGCAACGCCGTGGATAAATGAAATAGAGGTAAACGGATATTATACAAATAAAAATAATCAGCAACCCGAAATTTCATTTGAATTTGAAAATGTAAATGCACAAAAGAATATTTACGTGAGTGCAAAAAACGCAAGCGGTTATGTTTTGATTATAGCGCAGTATAATAATATGCAATTGTGTAATGTTGATGTTGTAAACGTTGATT
>USKN01000157.1 GCA_900555295.1 uncultured Eubacteriales bacterium | reverse complement strand
CTTACCCCAACAGCGATTTTGATACAGTGTGGAAACCTGCCAAAAACATTTTGCATGCGGTGGGTAATGAAATAATTTACTTGAATAAATAAAACGTAATAAGGCAGTTAAGGGGCATAAACTTTTAATTTTTAAAAGTTTATGCCCCTTAACTTGACTTTTTCTTGTTTTTTGGTATAATAAATGTAAGGAGATGATACTATGCCGAATATTTATAAAAGAGAGGACTATCTCAATAAAATAAGAGGTTTTTATCACAGTGACATTATAAAAGTTATTACGGGAATAAGAAGATGCGGAAAGTCTTGTTTTTTGCTATCGGTTATAGACGATTTAAAAGAAAACGGTATTCCCGAAAAGGACATTATATACATTAATCTTGACAAGAGAGGTTTCAGAAAAATAAAAACGGCGGACGAACTTGATACGGCTATATCAAAACGTATTACCGATAAAGCAAAAAAGTATATTTTTGTTGATGAAGTGCAAAACGTAAAAAATTTTGAAGAAGTTATAAACAGTTACCGTGAGGAGGACTATTCAATATTTATAACCGGTTCGAACTCATATCTTTTGAGCGGCGAACTTGCCACAAAGCTTACGGGTAGATATATAGAAATAGAAATGTTTACGCTTACGTTTTATGAATATTTGCAAATGAAAAAATTTTTAGGCAGACCGCTTAATCAAAATACGGCTGAAGAATTTACAGTGTATATACGTGACGGCGGTTTTCCGAAAGCGCTTGAATTTGAAAATGAAAGCGATAAAAATTTATATGTTCAAAGCGTTGTATCGCAAATTTTTGAAAAAGATATAGCAAGCAATAAAAAGATAAGAAACCGAAATGCTTTTAAAAAAATACAAACATATATTATAAATAATTTCGGCTCAACCGTGAGTATTGATAATATAGCAAAGTATCTTAAGGCGGAGGGGGTATCCGTTAAGCAAGCCACAATTTATAAATATATTGAAATGCTGGAAAATGCTAAAATAATTTATAAATGCCCGAGATTTGATTTAAAATCAAAAAAATCGCTTAAAACGGAGCAAAAATACTATTTGGCGGATTTAAGCATATACTATTCGGCAAATGTTGACGGCAGAATTAATTACGGTCCCGTGCTTGAAAATATTTTGTATTGTTACTTAAAATCAAAGGGATATAAAATAAGCGTAGGCAGGATAGGTAATCTAGAGTGCGATTTTATAGTAAGACAAGATACCGACAAATATTTTTATATTCAGTCGGCGCTTACCATTGCCGAACGTGAAACGGAGGAGCGCGAGTATCGCCCGTTTACCAAAATAAAAGACAATTATCCCAAATATTTATTTACAACAGATACTTTGCTTCAAAAGCGTGACGGTGTTTTAAATATAAATATTATTGATTTTATTAAAAACAATAATATGCTTTAATTTATATTTTTAAAACGCAATAAGGCAGTTAAGGGGCATAAACTTTTAAAAATTAAAAGTTTATGCCCCTTAACTTGACTTTTTCTTGTTTTTTGGTATAATAAATTTAAATGTTATTAAAAAACAACTTCTTTGCCCGTTTCGGCAGATTTATATACAGCCTCGATTATACGTGCGGCATTTATCGTTTCCTCCGGCTTTACAATAGGTTCTGCCTCGCCTTTAAAAACTTTGCGCATATTATCAAACAAATAAAAGTGACCGAAAAACTTTTCGTTGGGATATTTATTTGTTTCCGGCTTTAAATCTGTAATTGTATCGGCACCGGTGTAAATTTTGCACTTTGGTAAATCTATACCGCATTTTTTGCCAACAAGCAAAATATCCGACGCTTCGGGCATATTGGTTGCCCATGCAACGGTAAAGTCTACACAAGCTCCGTTTTCAAATTTTAAACTTCCGCCCGAAAAATCCTCAACATTCATTTCATCGGGGTTAAATGTGCGTGCATTGTGCACCTTGCCCGTAAGCGCTCCGCTCTGCTCCAAACTGCCTATTTCGTCGGCGTGGTTTTTCATCATAATGGCTGACGCCGATTTGAGTTTTGGGTTGCCCATAAGCCACAAGAGCGCATCTATCATATGTACGCCTATATCCACAAACGCTCCGCCGCCCGATACTTCTTTAATATGAAACTTTCCCCAAGTGGGAATACCGCGTCTGCGTATACGTTTTAAATCGGCGTAATAAAAATCGTTTATTCCGTTTTGTTCTATGTATTTTTTTGCCGCAAGCCTGTCGGGTGTAAAACGCATTGTTTGGCAGGCGGTTAAAATTAAGCCTTTTTGTTTTGCATAATCGTACATTTCTTTTGCGTCGTTATATGTAAATGCAACGGGTTTTTCGCACATAACATGGCAATTGTGCGAAAGTGTGAGCATTGTCATTTCTTTATGCATAAAGTTTGGCACGCATACCGATACAATATCGGGTTTTTGCTCGGTAAGCATTTTATCCGCGTCAGTGTAGTAGACGGGTATGGAGTGACGTTTTGCCGTATCGCGCGCCGCGTCCTCGTTTATATCACATACCGCCGTTATGCAAAAATCATCGGCAAAATGTTTGTATGCCGGTATATGCGCCGCGTTTGCTATCATTCCGCAGCTTATTATACATACTTTAAACATTGTATACCTCCTTTAAAAATCCAAGTGTTTCGCAGTCGGGTTTGGTTGCTCTGTATTCAAGACCCGTACAGCCGTTATACGGCATTTTTTTAATTTGGTTTAATATGGTTACATAATCTATATTGCCTGTTCCGGGTTCGTGACGTCCGGGTGCGTCCGCAACGTGAAAATGACCTATAATATCTATGTTTTTTTGTATATCGTCTATATTAAAATCGCCCGTCATATTTTGGTGATATATGTCGTAAAGCATTTTTATGTTTGGGCTGTTTATGTCACGCAGAACATCAAACACAGGCTTTGCGTATGGCATACTGTAGCCGACTCTGTCGGTTGCGTTAAGCGGTTCAACTATTATTGTAACATTTTCTCTTTCAAGTATTGGCTGTACCGCTTTAAGGCATTTGTATACATTATCTCGGTTGTACTCGTTTGTGTCGCCTATAAGTACAATCATTGCTTTTGCGCCCAGCTTTTTGTATACGGGTATACTTTGTTCTGTTGCACGCACAAATTCATCGCTCCGTCCGTCGTTTATAATTCCGCGCGATAAATCGGCCGACAGCTTTTCGTTGCTGCTGTCAACATTAAATATAGATACATTCATATTAAGCTTTTTAAGTATTCCGCAAATTTTATCAATGTCTTTATTTGACCATTTCCAAAACTCCACCGTATTTATGCCGCATTTTTTCACTTGTTCAAAACGCTCATAAAAATCAAAGTTTGAAAACATCATATCTATACATACGCTTACTCTGTTCAACTTTATTCACTCCCATTCATAATATAATTATATTTTAAACAGAGCAATATGTAAATTGACAAAACAACGCGTTTTTTGTACAAAATGATTACAACCCAAACTTACATTTAAATAAAAGTTTGGGTTGTAAAATTGGGGTTTTTATATTTGCTCAATCTCCGAAAAAATAATATTAATTACATTTTCCAATATATCATTCGGTAATTGTTCAATAACGGTATACGGTCTTGCATTTAAATCAAGCGCTTTTATATGCTCGCATAAAATTACACCTCTTGTTTTGCATTTTTCGTTTAACGGAATATGCAGCGGAAATTTGTTGTTTGTATTTGCGATTGGGCAGGCAAGTGTCAAATTTGTTTTTTTGTTTGCGTTATAATTATTTTATTGTTTTCGGTGCACAATTCAAGATTTTTCCCCCAATATACCCGTAAGTTGAACACGCATTGCCAACGCATATTATGTAAAATTTGAATAAAATTAACATCTGCCGCAGTAAAAAACAGACGGCGGTCTTATAGTTTGAAAACAGACAGTTGTATAGTAAGGAATATAGAATGTCATCAGAAAACAGTAATTGTAGGAAGTAACAGGGATTATAATGAAAAAAAGAATGTTCATGGCACTGGCGGTCGCTCTCACCGGAGTCAGTATGGTGGTGGCAGCAGGAAACGGAGAACTAAAAATACAGAGTGAAGCCTCGGTACAGAAAGTACATGCGGCAGAAATACATCAGATCGGTGTCGAGCCGATCCCGGCTACCGGACAGATTACCATAGAGGATCTGCTGGCGGTACAGGGTGGCGAGACGGAGGATCCCAGAGCACTGGAAGGGGTGTCGGATCCGGAGGATGTCCCGGTAGACGAAGCTTCCGTAGAGGATACGACCGCAGATGAATATGCGTCGTTAGCGATCGCCAATGTGACGAATTACGTCAATGTCCGGACAGAACCGAACACGGACAGTGCCGTAGTGGGCAAAATCTATGACGGAGCGGTGGCACAGATCCTGGATGTGGCAGGAGAGGATCAGGACTGGTTCCGGATCATCTCCGGTAATGTGGAGGGTTATATCAAGGCAGAGTTTTTCATCTATGGAGATG
>USKN01000156.1 GCA_900555295.1 uncultured Eubacteriales bacterium | reverse complement strand
CAACCGTGATTTAAAAAATCCGTAAATTGATTTTACGGGTACAGCTTCATACTCCGCTTCATTTATGTATTGTGATTTAAGCATATTATCAAGTTGTGCTTTTATATGTACTTCATCTGTACAATTTTTAAAATCAAGTTTTTCCATTATAAAATGTATAAGTGTGCCGTATTTTGCACCGCTTATTTTACCTGTATTTTTATTGCCGTCCGCAAATGCCGGTGCAGCAAAATTCGGTCCGCTGTAAATATAATCGGCATTTTCCTCCTCCAGCGCCATTCTTTTAAGCTCCGAAACGGATATATTACGCGGTATTTGCGACATATCAATATAATCATATTGGTATTCGATACAATTTAAAATACCGGCGCTTGTATCTTTACATTCATCCATAATGTCAAGCGTAACATTATCCTGCTGTGTATTGCTTAAATTAAATGATGTAACAACTTTTACATCAAATACACTGTTATCGTCAATTATTTCTTTAAATGTGTTTTTATCGGCTATATTTACGCTTTTATGACGTATAACCGACATAACAATCCAATCGAACATACATTTTGCCGACGCGGCAAATTCAGGGTCAAATCTATTTGGCTGCGTCGATACTGCCGACGCCATATTATCAACATATTCGTCTGCGTTTTTTACAACCCCCGTTACAATAAGCTTTTCACGCGCACGGGTAAGCGCAACATACAAAACACGCATTTCCTCGCTTAATGCCGCACGTTTAATGTTTTCTTTGCACACAAGCTTTGTTACTGTTGGGTACGAAATACGGCGCTCATAATTCACATAATCTAACCCTATTCCTATCTCCTTATCGGTAAGAATACCGCCTTTACTGTAATCTGTGTCATTAAATTTGGAAGCGGTGCGCACCAAAAATACAACGGGAAATTCAAGCCCCTTACTTTTATGTATACTCATTATTCTTACAACGTCATCATTTTCATTGAGTATTTTGGCGCTATCACTGTCCTCTCGGCGTTCTTTTATAGATTTAATATAGCTTATAAAATTATATATACCCCTGTAATTGCTCTTTTCAAACATTTTTGCTTTATATATAAGTGATTTAATATTTGATTTTCTTACTCTGCTGTTGGTAAGTGTTCCCAAATACGCAAAATAATCGGTAATATTTATAAGCTCGCTTAAAAACTCCTCCGTACTCATATACCGTGATTTTTTATAAAGCGCGTCCGTTTCGGCAATAAAATGCTTTGCTTTATAATACAAGCTGTCGGGATTTACGGTGTTTTGTTGTTGGTTATTCTCTATATCCTTAATATACAATTTAATTGCATTATAATAATATGTTTTTATGTTTACCGTTCTTATTTTTGCAAGTTCGGTATCGGTAAATCCGTAAACGGGATGCCGCATCATACTTACAAGCGCAATATCGTCAAGCGGATTATCTATGGCGGTGAGCATATTTAAAAGACCGTCAACTTCGGGTGTATCAAAATACCCTCCCCCCACATCGCTGAAAAAAGGTATACCCGCTTGTTCAAAAACACCTGCAAATATGTCGGCTCCCGACTTTGTGCCGCGCATTAAAACCGCAAAATCACGATATTGTGCGCGCCTGAATGTTTGAGTGTTTTTATCGTAAACGGTAAAATCATCACATTTTATTAATTCATTTATTCTCTCGGCTGCATACAGCGCTTCCGTTTCGCAGGAGCTTAAATCAAATTCTTCGTCAGACTCAGCATTTTCGTTTAAACTTACGTTTTTATCAATTATACATACTTCGGGTTTATCGTATACCGATGTGCGGTTTATATATATATCGCTTTTGGGTTTAAGCATTTCCGTATCATCATAGTCAAGCTCGCCCATTTCTTCAGACATTATTTGGGTAAAAATTGTATTTACCGCATTTAAAATATTGGGGTGGCTTCTAAAGTTTGCATTTAATCTAATTTTACATTCGCCTTGGTATTTCCCCTTAACATAATCGGGATACTTAATACATTTATCTTTAAACATTTTTGGGTTTGCGTCGCGAAACTTATATATACTCTGTTTCATATCGCCTACCGCAAAAATATTGGGTTTGCCTCTGTTTGCACCGCTTATCATTTTAAATATTTCTTCTTGTATATTGTTGCAGTCCTGGTATTCGTCTATATAAATCTCATCGTATTTTTCACCCGTAATTTTGGCAATTTCGGTTGGATTGCCGTTGTTATCTCTTAAAAGTTTAAGTGCCATATGTTCAAAATCGGTAAAATCAATAAGCCCTTTTTCGGACTTTAAACGCGAAAATTCATTTTCATAATCCTTTACAATATTTACAAGAGTTAATATCAT
Organism: uncultured Eubacteriales bacterium; assembly: GCA_900555295.1. GTDB lineage: Bacteria > Bacillota > Clostridia > UMGS1810 > UMGS1810 > UMGS1810. Next base: position 2,212 of record USKN01000156.1, on the reverse strand, counting down.
AGGCTTAATTTCACGCATACATTGTACGGCATTTTCACGATTGGCAGGCATACAGTCGCCTTGAATTTTTTTGAAATCTTTTTTTATTTTATCACGGTACCCTGATATGTATTCTTTTACCTGTGCGTCCGCTTTATCTGAACGAACTGTGGGAAATTTTACCGAAAAAGCGTTATACAGCATATCATAGCTCATTTTTTTGTCTGACGCTGCCAATATAAGTGCATATTCATTTTTGTATTTTTCAACATACGGTTTAAAACTTTCATCGCTCATAACAACATTAAGCACACGCCTTTGATACTCGTCGGCAAGTATTTTTGCTCTGCCGGCGGCAATTTTTTTAAGCTCGGTGCAACATTTACCCACATCATTTATACAGTTGTGTACAGCATTGTCAAGCCATATAAACCCATTGGGCATACTCAATGCAAAGCGGTGTAATTTATGTATCATTTCAACAAGTGCCGTATCATTTTTTTGCGTATAACACCGTACCGTCTTTAAAAACACTTCATCTTTTTGTGCGTAATATTTTTCAAGTACATTGTCAAGAGCATTTTTTTTGAGCAAATTAATATCGCTTTCGGCTCCTATTTGTACATTGGGGTCTATTTGCAAAGCATTAAAATTACTGCGTATTATATCAAGACAAAAACTGTGTATTGTACATATGCTTGCATTTGCAATAAGCACAAGCTGGCGAGCCAAATTATCGGATTTTTCTTTTTCAAGTTCCTCTGTTATTTTTTGCATTATACGTGCGCGTATTTCGGATGCCGCGGCATTGGTGTATGTTACTATGAGCATTTTATCAACGTCGGTTGGGTTATCACCCGTGATGCGCGTTAAAATGCGCTCTGCCATAACTGCGGTTTTTCCCGAACCTGCCGCCGCCGTTACAAGCAAATTTGATACGGGAGATAAAATTGCATTTTGCTGTTCATCTGTCCACTTCATTTTTCATTACCTCCCACGCATCGTCTGCCGACTTGTAATTGTGTATTTCTCTGTAACCGTTTGAATGTTCGTCAAATCTGCAAATACCCGAAAATTCGCAATACGAACAAGGGGTACTTGAATTGTTTTTATACGGTTTTATTGATATATCGCCGCTTGCAAGCTTGCTTAAACTGTTTTTTATTATTTTGTTAACATATTTATCCATTATTTCAAACTGCTCGTCACAGGCAGAATTAATGCGGTTTGCCGAGCTTTTGTCGGTATTGTCGTTTTTTATAAAATCATCGGAATTTACAATTCCGCGCAGTTTAAGTTCGGAGCGTATTTTGTTTTCTATATTGCTGTCGGGTATATCGTTACTTTCGGAGCATATCGGGTCGGATACGGTAAAATAAAACGCACCGCCGTATCGGTTGTGTTTATCGCTTTTTACAAGTGCACCCAAATAAACGGTAAGCTGTAAATCCAATCCGTTTATTATATTGGATAAGCTGAAAGTTTTTTTGCCCGTTTTATAATCTATAACCCTAATGTATATGCAGTCGTCTTTTTTTACATAATCGGCACGGTCTATCTTTCCCGTAAGCTTTACGGTTTCTCCGCTGTCGAGAGTAATATTAACCGTTCCTATATCCGATTTATCCGAAAATTCCATTTCATACCCCAACGGTTTAAACTCCGTTTCGGTTATTTGGCTTCGTATAATTTTAACGCAAAGCACAAGTTCGCTTTTCATTCGCTCAATAATAAAGGCATTTCGTGCCGTTAAATTGTCAAGACGGATTTTATAATTATCTATAAGTTTTTTTACATACTCGCCGACTTCAAACTCAATCATTTCATCCGTAAGGTCAAAATACGAAATATTTTTTTCGTTTAGCATATTTCCAATGTGCTCAAACACGGAGTGTGCGGCATTACCTATATCAATACCTTTAAATTCGCCGTTGTCGGGAGCTTTTAAGTTAAGCATATATGCAAGAAAGTATGAATATTTACACGCATTGTTTTTTTGCAGTCTTGATACCGTTGTATAAATTTCATTACCTATAAGCGCACGCACCGTATCGTTATCGTTAAGGCTTGCATTATTTGTATAACAGAGCATATTAATCAGCCTGTCAAACAACTGTTTATGGTTATTTTTAAAATATGCATAAACTTGTGCCCACTTATCCTGTTCATAAGGCACAATGCCGCGGCTTTTAATATCGCCCAAAATCTCCGCCAAATGTTCATAGCAAACATT
>USKN01000155.1 GCA_900555295.1 uncultured Eubacteriales bacterium | reverse complement strand
TCGCAGTTGTTCATAAAAAATTTGGAGCTACTTGTTATACTTTCTTCAACGCGGCGCAAAGCTTCACCAAATCGTTGATAATGCACTATTTCGCGTTCTCTTAAAAACTTTATAACGTCGGCAACATCGGGGTCGTCGCAAAGACGCAAAATATTGTCGTAAGTTGCGCGTGCTTTTTGTTCTGCAGCCAGGTCTTCGTTTAAATCAGCTATCGGATCACCCGTTACTGCAAGAGCATTTGCATTAAACGGTGAACCGTTTACGTTTGCCGGATAAATTCCCGTTGAATGATTAATAAAATAATCGCCAAATCCGCTATCCTTAACTATCTTATCGTTTAAGTCGCGAGTAAGCTGGTATACTATTGTACCAATCATTTCAAGGTGCGATAATTCTTCGGTACCTATATCCGTAAGCAAACCTTTTGTTATGGGACAAGGCATTGTATAACGCTGGCTCAAATAACGCAGTGACGCACTGAGTTCACCGTCGGGTCCGCCGTATTGAGCTATAATAAATTTAGCAAGTTGAGGGTTTTTGTTTTTTATATTTATAGGTCTTAATAATTTTTTTTCATATTCCCACATTATGCTTCACATCCTTTCTGCCAGGGCCACTTATACTCATCCGATACCCAACTGAAATAATTGGGATTATTGCTGCTGCTTGCCGTTAACGGGCCAAACTTTTTTTCATAATCAAAAACAAGACTTCCGTATGTTGCAGAAAGCTGTTTAAACAATTCAAGCGCTTCACTGTTTGAGGGATGTGTATCCAAAAATAAATTTAAATCTGTTATTGCAAAATTAATTTCCGCAATTTTTTTAAGCAATTCCGCTTCACCGCAGTTGTATGCAACTGCATTTTCTGCCGTCTGCTCCGTCTTTTCTTTAGGACAGCACGGCGCGTCGGGATAATACATTTTAAAATTCCTCCTTATATTATTTGAAAGGGTTCATAACAGGCAAATTACAATATGCCTCAAACGGTATGTTAAGTTCTTTAAACAAAGTACCGTATTTTAACGCATTTTCGTATGAATACAAGTTTGCAAATTGCTGATACGGTGCATACGTAAATCCGAGATACGGTTTTTCGGGCATTACAGACATTTTCACGGTTAAAACCTGCCTTTCGTTTTATTATTTAACTTTATCAGTAATAAAATTTGCATAATGCGAATAGTATTACTGATAATATATAATATTCATATAAAAATCAATTGTGAAAAATTCAAGTATACGAATATATTTTTGTGCTGTCAAAAATATAAATATTGACATACTCCGCAAATTACATTATAATAAAAATGATATTTTATAAGGGTGATTAGCAAATGATAAAAAAATTTAACATACCGAAAATAATGGCATTGTTTTTTACAATTGCAATTATTATAACAGGCAAGTGTTTTGCTTCGGAGGAATACGACAGATACATAATTAAATATAAAGACGGTTTTTCGCCTGTTTTTTTATCGTCAACATACGATAATTCAAATGAAATAGTTAAGTATGATATTAAACAAAATATTTTGGTTACAAAAAGCGAACAGTTTGCCGAAAGTGCCGAAAAATCTCAATATGTAGAGTATGTTGAACCCGACTACATTGTTACTCTCGATGATTATACCGTAACAGACGCATATTATAACAGAACGGGAAAAAACGATTATAATTGGCCGCAAAAAATGACCAATTGCAAATCTGCGTGGGACAAAGGGCTTTTCGGTATGAATGTACGCATAGGTGTTATTGATTCGGGAATAGCCGAGAAAAGCAATAAATTAACTGAAGAAATTTATAATTTGCCCGATAACTACAGCGATTTTTTTCCAAATATCAATGGTGGGTTTAATTTTTATAACAACAGTAATGATTTAAAAGACAATATGGGTCACGGTACCGCTATTGCTCAAATAATTGCCTCGCAAAACAATAACGACTTTTTTATAGGTACGGCTCCGCGTGCAAAAATTGTACCGCTTAAAATTTTTGAACTTTCAACAGTATATACATCCGACATTGCGTCGGTTATAAACAGCGTTATAGACAACCCTGAATACAAATGTGATATTTTAAATATGAGTTTTACAACAAATAACAATCAAACTTTGGAAAATGCAATTAACAGAGCTTACCAAAACGGCATAATTATGATTGCTGCGGTGGGAAACTATAAAGACGGAGACGAAATACCGCGCGAACAAATAATGTACCCTGCGGGTTATGATGCGATAATAGGCGTAGGTTCGGTTGATAAAGATAAAAATGTATCGAAATTCTCGCATACAAATTCATCGGTTTTTTGTGTTGCTCCCGGAGAAGGGGTATATGCATATTCATATTACAAAGACTCACAAACAGTAAATTGGAAATTAAGCACTATGAACGGTACATCATTCAGTGCACCGCAGGTTGCGGGACTTGCGGCACTGCTAAAAGATATTAACCCAAATTTAACAGGTGACGAATTCAAAGAAATTATTATAAATACAGCCGTACCGCTCGGCGAAAATGATTATGACACAACATACGGTTACGGCCTTATTGACGTTAATGCTGCAATTGAATATATGCTTAGTCAAACATCAACATTTGTTTCGCCGATATATAACGACTATCTCGATACTTCAATAACCGTAACCAACAACACCGATACGGCTCAAGACTATGTATCTGTGTGGAGCAGTGACTCAACCGACGGAATAAAGCTCAACCGCTACACAGTATCTCCGTTTTCATCGGTAACAATCCCCTACTCGTTTGACAAAACATATTTAAAACATATGCTGTTTAGCGGTACAAATTCAATAAAACCACTGTATAAAGATATTACGGCAGAAAGAATTACAGAATAAAAAACGCAAAGAAAAATGCTTTTCCTTGCGTTTTTTTGTTTGGGTAAAATGTGTTGTGTTTGGCTCTCTCTTGCCTACCACATATCAACTACATTGTCAATAACACTGCCAATTGTTTTAAACATACCGTTTGCTGTTTTGCGCATCTTTTTATGCTGTTTATCACCTATCGGGTCAATAATCATTCCCATAGCCGCGCCTACTATTGCACCTGTTATAAGTCCTCCTGCAAAATTTTTCACAGTAAATCACTTCCTTATCCATATTACATATTATCATTATATACATCAACCAAAATAATATCGTCGCCGATTTTTTTGATTGAATTCCAAGGTATTTTAATGCCCGTATTTTTAGAAAACAGGCTGTGTTTTGCTCTTCCGGGTACAATAATTGTATTAATACTTCCCGTATCGGTATCTATTTCCATATCATATACAAAACCAAGGCGTTCGCCGTCGTACAAGTTAATAACTTCTCTGCATTTAAAATCAGTGGCATTAAACATTTTAATCAACACTCCTCTTTTTTGTATATATATATGAAAAACAAATTAATTAAAGAAGTGCTAATTTTTTATCCCAAAAGTATCCCTGCGTTTTATGACAAACGGGGCATATAACGGGTGCCTGTATACCCGTATGAATATGTCCGCAATTTGTGCATATCCATATGGTTTCGCTTTCGCGTTTATAAAGCGTATCGCTTTTAAAAAGTTTTTCTATTGCATAAAAATTCTGCCAATGAGTTTTTTCTATTTCGGCGATTGAATAAAAACTTTGAGCTATTTGTATAAAACCTTCCTGTTTAGCGGTGTTACCAAAGCTTTGATAAATGCTTTTATACTCCTCGCTTTCATTTTTTGATGCCGCTCTTACATATTCGGCAGTGGTATTGAAAATATCTATCGGATATGACGCCTTTATATCAAAATTTGTACCGGCAACCTCTTTAAGATAGTTATAAAAAACCGTTGCATGCGCCTGTTCCTGCCCTGCCGTTATTTCAAAAATTTTAGCTATAGCGTAAAAGCCGTCATCACGTGCTTTTTTTGCACTTATACCGTACCTGTTACGTGCCTGGCTTTCACCTGCAAATGCACGCATTAGGTTTACTTTTGTTTCGCTTGTAGAAAAATCCATAATAATCATTGCCTTTCTGCCCATATAAAACGTAAAATAATGTTTTGCATTTTGACACAACGGGCAAAGTGTCAAATAAAACAAAACCGTTTGTGTTCGGATATATTGTATCCTAACTCAAACGGTTTTATACAAAATATTAAGTTTGTTTAATTTCCTTTATTTTACATTTGACTTAAATAAGTTTTTATTACTTCACGTGCAATGGGTGCGGCATTTGCGCCGCCTCCGCCCGCATATTCAAGCACAACGCTTACGGCAATTTGAGGGTCATCATAAGGCGCAAAACCTATAAATACTGCATGCGTTTTTGACTCGTCTTTTACAGTTAATTCGTTTTCGGCAGTACCTGTTTTTCCGCATACTTTTACACCTGGTATTTGAGCCCGTGTACCCGTTCCGGACTGAACTGTTTTTAGCATTAAGTCTTTTACCTTTTGCGCTATATCGGCATCTATCGGTTGAGCCATTGTTTCGCTTGTTGAACGAGATACAATTTTGCCGTCTTTTTGTTTTACTTCACTTACAATATACGGTTTCATCATTACGCCGTTATTTG
>USKN01000154.1 GCA_900555295.1 uncultured Eubacteriales bacterium | reverse complement strand
TTCACGCTCTTTAAATATTACGGGCAGTTTTTTAAACAATACCGCCGCCGTAATAATACCTGCCGCCAAATCAGCAATTCCCTCCGACATATATACGCCTTTAAATCCGCATAAATACGTTAAAATAAAGCATAACGGAATTAATATTATAACCTTTCGTGTAACGGCAAGAATTAACGCTGTTTTTGCCTGTCCCAATGCAATATTTACATTTTGCAGAGTCATTTGTACAAAAAACATAATTGACCCCATTAAAAACCACGGTGTGTATTTTTTTACAATCCGTGTTACATTGTCGCTTGCCGAAAATAAATATGCATAAATTTGCGGAAATGTAAGCGATATCGACCATACAGTTAAAGCAAAACCAAACGCAATGAACGTTACGCATTTTATGCCTTCGGTAAGCCTTTTTGCGTCACCCTTGCCGTAATTATAGCTTACAAACGGCTGCATACCGCTGCCGAGTCCGTTAAGCGGCAGAGATATAAACTGCAGTGCACTCAACATAATTGTAAGCGCGGCGGTATAATCTTTATTACCCAATGTTGCCGCCTTTAAATTTATTTTAAACACAATTTGTATGGCGCATTCGGTTAACGTCATAATAAACGGTGTAAACCCGAGCGACACAATATTAAACACTCTTTTACACACTATATGCATATCGCCCAACGTAAACCCAAATATGCTCTTTTTCGTACAAAAAAATCTTATAATGCAAATGCACGAGCACAGCTGTGAAATAACGGTTGCAAGGCTTGAACCGGTAACTCCCATATTTAATGCAAAAATAAAAACGGGATCGAGAATAATATTTATAACCGCACCGAGCAATGAGTATGTCATTGAAATAAACGAATAGCCCTGCGTAAGAATAAACGGATTAAGCCCCTGTGCTATCATAACAAACAATGTACCGCACGAGTAAATTTTAAGATATGATACCGCATATTTAACTGCGCTTGACGGACAGCCGAATAATATTACAATAGGCTCGGCAAAGGCAAATACAACCAAACCTATTATAATGCCTGTTATGCATAAAAGCACAAAAGATGTGTTGAATATGCGATTTGCCTCCGCACGATTGTTTTCGCCGAGTTTTATTCCCGCACGCGGCGCACCGCCAAGACCTATAAGATTTGCAAACGACTGAATAATAATTGTTACGGGCAGTACAATACCCAAAGCCGCCAATGCGTCCATACCCGCGCCTTTTATTTTTGCAACATACATTCTGTCTACAATATTATAAAAAAACAATAAGCTGTGCCACTACAGCCGGAATTGTAAGGCGAAGTATAAGCGGAAGAATTTTTCCGCTGCCAAGTTCGTTTGTTATATCACTTTTTTAATGTTATTTGTTTTATTCATAATCGTAAATTTCTTTTTTACCAAAAGCAAACCGACCTGCGTTTTGCAAGTCGGTTTGCTTTGTATCAATTACTTATTTAAAAGCTTGTACACAAAAATGTTAAATTATTTAACAGCGTCTTTAAGACCTTTACCTGCTTTAAATGTAGGAACTGTTGAAGCGGGGATGTTGATTTCTGCGCCTGTCTGGGGATTTTTACCCTTTCTTGCAGCTCTTTTCTTTGTCTCAAAAGAACCAAAACCAACCAAAACGATTTTGTCTCCTGCAATTAAGCCTTCTTTAACACTGTCTACAAAAGCGTTGAGAGCTTTTTCAGCGTCTTTTTTGCTAAAATCTGCTTTTTCAGCAATTTTTGCGATTAATTCTGTTTTATTCATTACATAATACCTCCTGATTTTTTTTGGTATACGGTTATTATAGCAGATATTTCCTGCACTTGCAATAGTTATTATACACAAATTTAAGTTGTGAAACTATGTAAAATGCCTGTTTTTTAGGGCTTTTTTGCTATTTTACCACAATTTTATTAATACAAGCATTATCGGCTGTCATATAAACATCTTTAAAATACGAATTTGTATCAAAATCCACATATAGGGTATTTCCCTTTTCAAGCACAAATCCGCCGTCCGCGCCGTCTGTTGTATCTATTATATCCGAAAGTTTAACTCCCGTTTTGTTATCGGCAACGTTTATTTTAAGACGGTATGTATAACCGTGTCCGTTATCGATAACAAGTGACGGGATATATACAACCGAACACTCAACGCCGTTATCTTTAAGCGCATACGCAAAATCGCTTACCGCACTTACATATATTTCGTAAAAATCACGGCAATTGTTGTAAATGTCTTTGGGATTGGCGCTTTTGCCGTCTTTATAGTATGTTACAAAAGGTGTTTCATATACATTTTTGGGTACATCTTTTAAAATTTTGGCATATATATCCGCATTTGACGGATAATTCTCAACATTATATTCCACGGGCATATTGTTTTTGTACGCAAAATTCATATTAACGGTTGAATAAACTCTGGGTGATTCAAAGCCAAACATTTCGTCGCATTGAAGCAAAATGCATGCAAGCTCTTTAAGTGTTACATCTTTATCCGCATTAATTTTGGCATTAGCATACAATGATACGCCGTTTTCGTAAGCAAAAGACAAATACATTTTTTCGTTATCGGTAAGTGTTTTTTGCTCAAGTTCGGGGTAAATTTTGCCCGTAGGCTGTTTAAGAGCAACCATTGTATTACGGCTTGTACCAAACATTATAGCACATATTGCGTCGGCTACCGTTGCATTTTGGTCAATATATGTCTTATTAACCTTATCCTCGCCTATACAGTAATTTCCGTACACATAAAGTGCTTTTGCGTATTTATGTTCAAACGGTGTTTGCGCCGAATAATTTGAGTAAGTAACATTATTTTGTGCTGTTGCAATACGCATAGCAAGCATTGCAAGCTCGCCGTGCGTTACAGTTGAATTTGCATTATACGGTTTATCATCTATAAGGTCAAAAGCGTTATATACAGTTTCAAGTTGTTTATCGGTCATTTTTGAATAAAAGTCGATTTGCGGTGTATCGGCATTTATTTTTTTTGCACGTACAATAAGAGCCGCTGCCTCGGCACGCGTAAGAGAATCTCCAATACGAAGATTAATATAATCGTCGCCCATCATAATACCGTATGCATAAACCCAAGCCGCTGCGTCAGGGTTAGACGACTGTGATGTAATCATACGCGGTACGGTAAGCCCCGTTACCTTTCCATTTCGGTTCCACAAAAGATTTGCCACAGTTTCACGGTTAATTGCCGTATCGGGCAAAAACATATTATCGGCAACAGCGTCTAAACCGCTTGTCATTATATACTCATATCCCCAATGCGATGAATTAACATCGGCATAGTCACTTGAGCGGCGTTCTCCTCCCATACCTATCATTTTAACAAATTCCGCACGTGAAACGGTTGCGTCGGGTCTGAATGTACCGTCTTCAAATCCGTTTATTGTACCGCTTGCCACAAGCTCGCTAACCGATTGATATGCCCAATGATTTTGCGGCATATCACTAAATTCTGCTGCAGAAACGGTTAAAACAAACTGCGGTGCAGCGCCTGCAAGCACAATAAGTGCCAAAAGCATACAAAAAGTCCTCAAGCGTAATACTGATATTTTTAAGTTAAACATATGTTTATTTTCCTTTCTCAAACAAATAGTTTTCGACGGTAACCGCCGCATTATCTTCCATATTGCATTCAAGAATGTATGTACCTGCTTTTGCTATTATACAGTCAAGTGCATTTAAAACATTTGACATATGCTCCGGTGTAACAGGTTTTCTTACCTGTGCAAAAAAACGTTTAATGCAGTTGAGCGTAGAAAGCTCACAAATACTGTTTATTCCGCCGCGCTCCAAAAATACAATTGCGCGCAGAGGAACTTTTATATTTGAGTTAATACCTGTAGTACCTGCCCACGGTGTGCCGTATATATACGGTATTTTGTTTACAATACGTATTGCCGGTGCATCGTCGTTTATCATTACGGTATTGGGGTAAACACGCTGCCATATGGCTGTGTGGGTTGATTTACCCGTGCCCGAATTTGCCGAAAATGCAATACCCATATTATTATGTACTATAGATGACGCATGAAATATAAAACCGTTATAATGCTGTATTAAAATTTGAAAAACTATATCAAACACGTTAAACGCAAAGCACTCTGTTGATACGTTATACCTGTTGTATATTTCATCAACATTAAGCAATTGAACATAAACATTATCATAATCGCGCGAAAAATGAATGTATGCAAAAACAGTATTAATATTTGTATCGCATATACTAACGCTCATTTCGCCGTTTTGCATTGTGTAAATGCTTATTTTTCGGCGGGCAATAATGTTTTTTTGCGGAATGGGCATATGGTCGCTGCTGTATTTTATTGTAATATTAATAAGCGGTTCGCCTTGTTCATCATCGCCAATTTTATAAGGCAGCATACTATCGCTTAATTTTTTGTCTGTTATTTCGTTAATATTTAATGTTAAATCCGCTATTTTATATTTTGGCATTTTTTATCACTTCTCACTTATCACTCCACATTATGTAAATTGTTGTATTTATTTTTTGTATTATATTTATTTGGCTGTTTTATTATAATTTGTTTAATATTAATTTAAATAT
>USKN01000153.1 GCA_900555295.1 uncultured Eubacteriales bacterium | reverse complement strand
TTTGTTTTTTCTCCGATTTTTCTTCAATAGACATATCTACAAGCTCTTCCGCCTTGCTTGTATCAAGTTTATCCAAATCAACCGTATTGTGACGTGTATCTACAATTTTTGTATTTACTTCTTTTTTAATTTCCAAATCAATTTCTTCAATTTCCTCTTGAACATTATCGCTTGCCTTATTTTCATCAGCCTTTGCACTTTCTTTATCCGTATCGGCCTTTTTGGTTTTGCCGGGCTTTACCTCCGGTTTGGGTTCAGGCTTATGTTCTTCAAAATACTGCTCTATTGTTTTTCCGTCATCATACTTATTTAAGTACGTAGTTAATACAATATCAATATCTTTGTAATCCATTTGAGAATTATTGCTTTTTATAATTATTCCGTACTCTCTAAGTAATTCTATCAATGCCTTGCTTGTTACATTCATTTGTTTTGCTATTTCGTGTACTTTCGGCATAATTACTCACCCCCGTTAATATTTGCATTAATGCATTTTTCTATACTTTTTGCCAATCCTTCATCGGTAATTGCCATAACGGCATTAAAATTGTTTCCTATTGCACGGCCAAGAGTTTCTTTTGTGCCGATTACAAAAAATGGCACATTATAAAACTTGCAGCTGTCGGTAATGTTTTTAAAAGTGTTTTTTCCTGTGTCCTCGGCTATAATAACCATATACGCTTTTAAAAACCTAACCGCTTCTTTGCAGCCTGTTTCGCCGCTTATAATTTTGCCAGCCCTTTTTGCAAGACCAAGCATTCCGTAAAATTTATTAATTGCCATCAACCTCCGATAGAGAACTTAATAAAAAACTGTAAATATCGGCAGGTATTTCGCATTTTAATCCGCGTGAAATACTTTTTCGTTTAACGGCTGTTTCAATGCATAATTTGTTTTTGCATATGTACACACCGCGTCCTTCAAGCTTATTGTTAAAATCCACCGATATATCGCCTGTTTGTGAACGTACCGTACGCAGTAATTCGTTTTTGTTAAAATGATTTCTGCAAACACAGCACATTCTTGTATTTTTTTCGTTACGTGCTATATCAAACACCCCATTACCGTTAATTATCGCTCTTAATATCTATTTTATACCCTGTAAGTCTTGCGGCAAGGCGGGCATTTTGTCCCTCTTTGCCTATTGCAAGCGAAAGCTGATGGAACGGTACCGTAACGTGAGCTTCTTTGTTTTCGGTATCAACATCTAAAGTAATAACTTCGGCAGGGTTTAAGCTTTCAGTAATAAACTTACGCGGATCCTCGTCATAACGAACAATATCTATTTTTTCACCGTTAAGTTCGTCTACTATGCTCTGAACTCTTGTTCCTTTTGCACCTATGCAGGCACCTATCGGGTCAACATCGGGATCGTTTGACATAACGGCAATTTTACTGCGGGAGCCCGCTTCTCTCGATATGCTCTTTATAACAACAGTTCCGTCGTGAATTTCGGGTATTTCTTCTTCAAAAAGCTTTGCCACAAGTGCGGGACGAGCTCTTGAAACACTTACAAGAGAACCTTTTGTTGTTTTTCTTACTTCGGTTACATATACTTTCATACGTTTATGAAAATCATATATTTCACCGGGAACCTGTTCGTTGGGTGCAAGCAGCGCTTCGGTTTTGCCTATATCCAAATATATGTTGCCGCGTTCCATTCGTTGTATAACACCGTCCACAATTTTATGTTCTTTTGCCGAAAATTCTTCATAAATTATATTTCTTTCAGCTTCTTTTATTTTTTGCAAAACAACCTGTTTTGCGGTTTGAGCCGCAATTCTGCCAAAGTTTGCAGGTGTATCTTCTATATTTACAACATCTCCGATTTCATATTTTGCGCTTATTTTTTTAGCGTCTTCAAGTGCAATTTGAGTTAATAAATCTTCGGGTTGTTCAACCACTTCTTTTTGAATAAATACTTTTACATCACCGTTTTCTCTGTCTATATTTACAAGAACATTGTTTTGCGATGTATTGTAATTTTTTTTGTATGCCGATACAAGCGCAAGGTCTATTGCTTCAAAAAGTACCTCTCTGTTAATGTTTTTTTCTTTTTCCAGCTCAATAACAGCTGTAATAAATTCCTTATTCATAGTTTATTAATCATTCCTTTCACTGTATTAAAAAATAACCGCAAGTTTTACAAATGCCGTTTGTTTTTTTGAAATAACAAGTTTTTCATCGCTGCCGTCAGGCAAAATTGTAATGTTTTCACCATCATAACCGCACAAAGTGCCTGTTAGTGTTTTTGAGCCGTCCACAGCTTTATAAAGACCTATATCGATTTTCCGTCCGTTAAATCTTGTATAGTCCTCATCTTTTTTAAGCGGTCTGTCAAGTCCCGGAGATGTAACTTCAAGCATATATGCTTTATCGATTAAATCGGCGCAATCGAGTTCATCGCTCAAAAATCGGCTGATGCTTTCGCATTTGTCTATTGACACAACATCATCTTTTTCGTCCGTCAAAGTATCGAGCACTACGCGGAGTACCATATCGGTCCCCTCTTTTTTGTACTCAACCTCATACACACCGAGATTTAAGTCTTTTGCTTTTTTTTCTGCAAGAGAATATACTTCATCGGTAATTTTCTTGTTAGCCATTTATGTCACCTTCTTAAAATATAATATTGAAAGCATAGCCCTTAATTAATACGAAAGAGCGGGTTAATACCCGCTCTCGTTAAAATCATATGCTCAACTTATAATATAATACCACACTTTTTTTAAAAAATCAATAGTTTTTTTGCATTTTTTTCGGTTTTTTCAAAAAATATTATTAAAAAGATTATATTTGCAGCATTTCCAATGTTTTTTTAAGCACATCGCCTATTTTATCTCTTATAATCAAATCTACCTTTGCATCATATTCGGTTGCCGTTTTATTAATCATAACAACATATTTTCCTTTAAAATATTCAACAAAAGTATTTGCAGGGCTTACCGCAAGCGATGTTCCGCCTATAATAAGCATATCGGCTGATTTAATATAATTTATTGCTTTTATAATGTTGTTTTCATCAAGCATTTCTTCATACAAAACAACACGCGGTTTTACAATACCGCCACATTTATCACATTTTGGAATTTGTCCGCTTAAAATAATACCCGAAGCATCGGCGCAGTCACGGCCGCATTTGCTGCAATAGTATTTATGTGCCGTTCCGTGAAGTTCTATAACATTTTTGCTGCCTGCCGAATAATGCAATCCGTCAATGTTTTGAGTAATAACCGCTTTAAGCTTACCGCATTGTTCAAGCCGCGCCAACGATTTATGTGCGTCATTGGGTTTAACATCACTCAAAAAATATTTTTTATAAAAATCGTAAAACACTTTTGGGTTTTCTTTAAAAAAAGACGCGCTTAAAATCCGCTCCGGCGATACACCGTACTCTTTAACGGTGCTATACAAACCGTCCTCGCTTCTGTAGTCTTTAACACCGCTTTCGGTTGAAACACCCGCTCCGCCGAAAAACACAATATTATTACATTCTTTTATCATATCAGCAAATTTTTTTATCTCATTTTGCATTTTTAATGCCTCCTTGCCTTATGCCATAATTATAGTATTTTTTATGTTTTTTGTCAAATATTGTTTGTTTTATTACATTTTATGTTTGAATAAAGTGTTTTCAAATCAAAAAATGTATGGTATAATTAATTATAAATATAACAGAATACGGAGGATTATCTATGCCAAAAAAAATAATTACAGTTATTATACTTATCATCACATTAACAGGTAATGTGTACGCTTATAATGAAAATGAATTTAGAGATATATATAACAGTACGCTTACATATTTATACAATACGGTTACCTCTCCCACCGTTTCATCAATAGGCGGAGAATGGGCTGTATTGGGAATTAAGAGAAGCGGAGCCGATATACCCGACGAATGGTACAACACATACTATAACAATGCGGCAAAGTATATAAAAGAAAATAACGGTGTTCTTCACAACAAAAAATATACCGAATATTCAAGGTGTATTCTTGCGCTTACGGCTATCGGCAAAAATCCGCAAAATATTAACGGATATAATTTATTAAAACCTCTCGGCGATTATGAAAAAACAATATGGCAGGGACTAAACGGCCCAATATGGGCGCTTATTGCACTTGACAGCGCAAATTATGATATTCCGTTAAATCCCGATGCGGTTGTTCAAGCTACACGCGATATGTATATAAAATATATTTTATCTATGCAAAACACAGATGGCGGCTGGGCTTTAAGTTCAAAAGATAATAACGGTTCGGATATTGATATAACAGCAATGTCACTTTGTGCACTTGCAAAATACACCGACCGGGCAAATGTAAAAAGTGCTGTTGAAAAGGCTTTAAACTTTTTATCCGATATGCAAAATAATAACGGAGGATTTGAAAACTACGGCGACGAAAATTCCGAAAGCAGTGCACAGGTAATAACCGCATTGTGCGCTTTGGGTATTTCTCCGGACGACTTACGTTTTACAAAATCAAGCATAAATATTTTGGATAATATGCTTACATATTATAAAAACGGCGGATTTTGTCATATTTTAAACGACGGCGTAAATCAAATGGCAACCGAACAGTGTTTTTATGCACTTA